>NZ_JBITPH010000039.1:0-80852 GCF_050467685.1 Paenibacillus sp. NRS-1782 | reverse complement strand
TAATCAACAGACGTGATATATGGAATAACTATACATGAAAACATTATCAATTCCAATTGACAATGGATAACTTTGGATGGTATAGTCGGAAATGTGGGCGAGAGCTTCACTTCATTTGATGACGAAGGGAATGTTAGTGCATGCAAGGTAAAGTTAAATGGTTTAACGCAGAAAAAGGTTATGGTTTCATTGAAACTGCTGATGGCGGCGACGTATTCGTTCATTTTTCCGCAATTCAAACAGAAGGCTTCAAAACACTTGAAGAAGGACAAGACGTGGAGTTCGACATTGTCGAAGGCGCACGTGGACCACAAGCCGCTAACGTAGCCAAATTATAATCATCCCCGGCATAGCCGACCTACATAATCGGTAAGATGGTTAGCAATGGATAACGCGCTAGCAACTGCCCTGGAATGTATTCCAGGGCTTTTTTATGTCTTCTGGGTATTACAAAAAGGCCACCCCTTCTTGTTCGTTAAAGTAGAACGTAAAGCCGGGAATACATAATGCCACGTTGCAGCAGAGCAGCGTTTTATCGAAAAAAACAGAATTTTGTAAAATACCTCCGAAATGTCGGGTGCTTTTTTTACTTGGCGTTAACATATGTGTTATACTGGAGGAGCAAAGGAGGCGTGCCCTATGAACTTAACAGTACGAGGTCAACAGATCGAGGTTACCGACGCTTTGAAGGAATACGTTGATAAGAAATTCAGCAGACTTGAGAAGTATTTCGATGCACCCCCGACGTCTGACGGAAGTGTAACGTTAAGCACAACCAGAGATTTGCACACTGTAGAAGTAACCATTCCTTTGCCGGGGCTTGTACTCCGTGCCGAAGACGAAAGCGACGATATGTATGCGTCTATTGATGCCGTGGTAGACAAGCTTGAGCGGCAGATTCGCAAGCATAAAACCAAGCTGAACCGTAAATTTCGTCAGGAAGGCAGCTTGAAAACCCTTTTTGTTGAAGATACGGCAGGTGGCGTGGCTGTTGCTGAAGATGCAGAATTGGATGAGCTGGAAGTCGTCCGCACCAAGCGTTTCTTATTGAAACCGATGGATGTGGAAGAGGCTATTCTTCAAATGAACATGGTTGGACATAATTTCTTTGTATTTGCCAATATTGATAACGAAGAAGTCAGCGTGGTTTACAAGCGCAATGATGGTAAATACGGCCTGATCGAACGGGAATAATCTGTAAGACAGGAACTTATCTTGTTTGAAAATGAATAGAGGGTTCCCGATTGAAAGCATGCTTCATTGGAGATTGGGAAGAATGAAAATAACGACGAGCCTTATCCTTGCGAACCTGGCGGGATAGGGCTCTTTTATATGTTTTTCTGAAAATGAAATGTAATTTTAATGCAAATAAACGTAACTAATTATGTATTTCATGCGTCAATTGTTTTGGTATCTTTAACCGGATGCAAATCAGGGAGCGGCTTGTGTTGCGGCATGTCCTACAAACTGTTACAATTTATGCAAAGAACATCGCACGATGGGCTGGTATAGCCGGGCCTGTCAAACATATCGGGATCAATTTCATCATGGACCCTTTCTTATTGTGAAATTGATTCTATTAATTGTTTTGCGTGAAAGGGGTAAACCATGTTAGGAATTGTAAAGAAAATTTTTGGAGATACAAACGAACGTGACGTCAAGCGTTTAATGAAGACGGTTGAGCTGATCAATAAATTTGAGCCGGATTTCGAGAAGCTATCGGATGAGGAGCTGCAAGCGAAAACGGCGGAGTTTAAAGCCCGGATTGAGCAGGGAACTACGGCGGAAGAGATTTTGCCGGATGCTTTCGCAACCGTTCGTGAGGCGTCCAAGCGGGTATTGGGCAAACGTCATTATGACGTTCAGATGCTTGGTGGTATTGCGCTGCATGAAGGTAGAATTGCCGAAATGAAAACTGGCGAAGGTAAAACACTGGTGGGAACACTGCCGGTTTATTTGAATGCACTGTTGGGTAAAGGCGTGCACGTGGTTACGGTCAATGACTATTTGGCGCAACGTGACAGTGGAGAAATGGGACAAATCTATAACTTCCTGGGCATGTCGGTTGGGCTGAATTTGGCCGGTCTGGGTCATGGAGAAAAGCAAGCGGCATATGCTTGTGACATCACATACGGAACGAACAATGAGTTTGGATTCGACTACCTGCGTGACAACATGGTGCTTTACAAAGAACAGATGGTACAACGTCCGTTGTATTTCTGTATCATTGATGAAGTGGATTCAATTCTCGTCGATGAAGCTCGTACGCCGCTGATTATCTCTGGACAAGCTCAGAAATCCACGGAGCTGTATTTTGCGGCTGACCGTTTTGTGAAGAGTCTGAATGTTGAAGAAGATTACACCTTGGATATCAAGGTGAAGTCGGTTGCTTTGACCGAGAATGGTGTATCCAAGGCTGAGAATTTCTTCGGACTGGAGAACCTGTACGATCAGGAAAGTGTTACAATCAATCACCACATCGTACAAGCCTTGAAGGCTAACGCTATTATGCGTCTGGATGTGGATTATGTCGTAGCTGACGGCGAAGTTCTGATTGTCGATGAGTTCACAGGCCGTCTAATGGCCGGACGTCGCTACAGCGATGGTTTGCATCAGGCGATTGAAGCGAAGGAAAACATCGTTGTACAGAACGAGAGCATGACGCTGGCGACGATTACTTTCCAAAACTATTTCCGTATGTATCGCAAATTGGCGGGTATGACGGGTACAGCTAAAACAGAAGAAGAAGAATTTAAAAAAATATATGGCCTGGAGGTTCTCCAGATCCCTACGAACCGGGCAAATCAGCGTGTGGATATGCCTGACGTAGTATACAAGAGCGTAAAAGGTAAATTCCATGCGGTAGTGGATGAGATTGTGGAGCGCCACAAAAACAACCAGCCGATATTGGTAGGTACGATTTCTATTGAAAATTCGGAGCTTCTTTCCGAAATGCTGAAACGCAAAGGCGTCCGGCATAAAGTACTTAACGCCAAGTATCATGCCGAGGAAGCTGAAATCATTTCCCGCGCAGGTGAAGCGGGTTCAGTAACCATTGCCACGAACATGGCAGGGCGGGGTACAGACATCGTGTTGGGCGATGGCGTATCGGGTATTGGTGGTTTACACATCATCGGCACAGAGCGTCACGAATCTCGCCGTATTGATAATCAGCTTCGTGGCCGTGCAGGACGCCAAGGTGATCCGGGGTCTACACAGTTTTACTTATCGCTGGGTGATGAGTTGATGAAGCGTTTTGGTGCGGACAACGTACTCAATATGATGGAGCGCTTGGGCTTCGAGGAAGACCAACCAATCGAGAGTCGGATGATTACACGTGCTATCGAATCGGCGCAAAAACGCGTTGAGGGCAACAACTTTGATCAGCGCAAAGTCGTTCTCCAGTATGATGACGTGATGAACCAGCAGCGTACTATTATTTACAAGCAGCGTCGTGAAGTGCTGGAATCCGAGAACATTAAAGAAGTCGTGTTCGACATGATCAAGCCTGTCATTGAGCGTGTGGTGGAAGCACATTGCGGCGATGACATCCCTGAAAACTGGGAACTTGAAGAAGTGGCAGAATATGTGAATAACAATCTGCTTGATGAAAATGCAATCAGTCGTGATGACCTGTGGGGTAAAGAAAAAGAAGAGATCGTTGAACTGGTCTTCGAGAAAGTTAACGAAAGATACCACAGACGTGAAGAGACGATTGGCGAAGACATGGTACGTGAGTTCGAGAAAGTTATCGTACTGCGTGCAGTGGATAGCAAATGGATGGATCATATCGATGCTATGGATCAGCTGCGTCAAGGTATTCACTTGCGTGCTTATGGTGGTACCGATCCGTTGCGTGAATACCAGTTTGAAGGTTTTGAAATGTTCCATGCCATGATCGCCAGCATCCAGGAGGAAGTAGCGACTTACATCATGAAGGCGCAAATTGAATCCAACCAAGAGCGTCAGGCTGTCATCGACGAAGACAAAATCTCGACGAGTGGCGAACCTGCTGCTCCTAAAAAGAAATCTACTCCTTCGCGTCCGCGCAGAAAATAACGGATTGAAGGACGGATTTAGGGAAGCATTCATTTCCTGTAATGCATATAATGGCAGGCGGCAGTTTATCCAACTGACCGTCGGCCATTTTGTGCCATACAGGGGAGCAAGCTGAACTTCAGCTCTTGACCCGGCTCACATACCAGAGCCGGTTATTTAAAAGTCGTTTGACTTTACGGCGGTCAGCAGCGAAGCGAAGAATTTGAATCTGGAGAAGCGCCAGCGTTCGTAAGATCAAATCCTTCGCGTAGCGTCTCCTCACCCAGCCGTACTCATAACACTTTTAAACCCTTAACCCATCGCCAAAAGGAGAATGACATAATGATTGATCCAAATGTTAAACATGATTTAAGAGAAATAGGCAAGAAACTAACAAACCTTAGGGGGTCTCTTTGACTTAGATCTCAAACAGGAAATGATCGCAAACTTTGAGGAAAAGATGGCTGCGCCTAATTTTTGGGATGATAACGATAAAGCCCAAGCTGTGATCGCGGAAATGAACGCGGTTAAATCTTCGGTAGACAGCTATGAACAGCTCCGTCAGGAGTATGAGGATGCGGGGATGATGGCTGAGCTGGCTGATGAGGAAGGCGACGAAACACTAGCTGGAGAAATTGAGAACAGTATCAGATCCTTGCTGAGCAAGCTTGAGGAGTTCGAACTGCAATTGCTTTTAAATCAGCCATATGACAAGCTGAATGCCATTTTGGAGCTGCATCCGGGGGCAGGCGGAACCGAGTCGCAGGACTGGGGTCAAATGCTGCTACGGATGTATACACGCTGGGCAGAAAAACGCGGCTTTAAGGTAGAAACGCTGGATTACCTGGCAGGTGATGAAGCAGGAATCAAAAGTGTAACACTGTTAATCAAGGGCTATAATGCTTACGGCTACCTCAAAGCAGAAAAAGGCGTGCATCGGCTTGTTCGCATTTCTCCATTTGATTCCTCGGGTCGTCGGCATACGTCGTTCGTATCCTGTGATGTCGTGCCGGAAATTGCGGATGATGTGGACGTGGAAATCCGGACAGAGGATCTTAAAATTGATACGTACCGTGCCAGCGGCGCAGGCGGTCAGCATATTAACACGACCGATTCAGCAGTTCGGATTACGCATCTGCCTTCCGGCATTGTGGTAACTTGCCAAAATGAGCGCTCCCAGATCAAGAACCGTGAGCAGGCTATGACGATGCTTCGTTCCAAACTCTATGAGCGCAAAATTGAAGAGCAGCGTCAACAATTGGACGAAATCCGTGGGGAACAGTCCGATATTGCATGGGGCAGCCAAATTCGTTCTTACGTGTTCCACCCATACAGCATGGTGAAGGATCATCGTACCAGTGTGGAAACAGGCAATGTATGGGCTGTCATGGATGGCGATCTGGACCCGTTCATCGACGGTTACCTGCGCAGTCAGATCAAGCTGGACGCAGAATAATAGCCTGTATGTTTTCCTACAGTCCATAGGCCATGTGCCTATGGACTGTAGGGATTTTTGTGTACACGGTATTTTTAAATTAAAGGAGAATACGAAAGATGTCCCAAATGAATCTCCCCGCTGCTCGGCGAAGACGCCGTAGGCCTCTGATTGCCGCCAGCGGCCCCGCTCGCAATGTGATGGATGTTCTGCTCATTGTGCTCGGCTCCTTCATTACGGCGCTGACCTTCAATATGTTCCTGCTTCCTAACCGAATTGCATCCGGGGGTGTGTCGGGTTTATCTATTTTGGGCCAGGATCTGTTTGGTCTGGAACCAGCTTATACGCAGTGGGGAATGAATATTCCGTTATTTATAGCTGGGGTGCTGCTGTTAGGAAAGAAATACGGTTTGCGTTCCCTGCTGGGAAGTATCATGTTACCTTTATTCGTTTATCTAACTAAGGATTGGGCAGTTCCGACAACGAATCCGTTGCTGGCTTCGCTGTATGGTGGAATCGGAGTAGGGTTGGGATTGGGCACTGTATTCCGGGGCAGAGGCTCGACGGGTGGGCTGGCTATTTTGGCGCAGATCATTCAAAAATATACCGGCCTCAGCCTATCACTCTGCGTCATGCTTATGGACGGTACAGTCATCACACTGGCTGGCTTTGCTCTATCGCCGGAGCGGGCGCTGTATGCACTAATTGGTTTGTTTGTAACTGGCAAGGTCATTGATACTGTGGAAATGGGGTTAAGCTACTCCAAAGTGGCCTATATCATATCCAATCAGAAGGAGAAGATCACACAGGCTATTTTACAGGACCTGGATCGCGGATTGACGGAGCTGGCAGGACGGGGCGGTTATACGAACGAAGAACGTCCTGTACTAATGGTTGTGGTAGGCCAAAATGAGGTGACCCGTCTCAAAACGCTTGTTCGCTTGGTAGATCCGGATGCTTTTGTGATTATTAGTAACACGCGTGAGGTATTGGGTGAGGGTTTTAAGAAGGAAGGCTGAAACAAAGTGGCTTGCCGAAAGGTTGATTATAGCTACTAAATAGGGGGAAATCCGTTTTTGCAAAACGTGGTTTTCCTTTTTTGTATGTATACAGGTTCTGATAGGAGCCTCGACATCAAGTGCAGCAAATGAGATATCTAAATGAATACCAATACATAGACAATCATTTCAAATTTGGGTGATAAACTTACATGAGCATGTTGTATTTATATGAATAAGATCGTATAATAATACATATTTCATAGGAACGGAATGGAGGAAGGTCTGTGAGCAGCAAGCTAAAAGTGGCAATTGTCGGTTCCACCGGGTATGGCGGGGTGGAGCTCATTCGTTTTTTAGTTCATCATCCGCAGGTAGAGATCGTATCTGTTATTTCTTCGTCCAGCGCGGGTGTCCCGATCAGTGACGGGTTTCCACATCTGACGGACATTGTGGTTCAGGATTTGGACGGTGTCGATGTTCAAGAGATGGCTGCCAAGGCTGATCTGGTTTTCACAGCTACACCTTCTGGTGTCAGCACCAAGCTGGTGCCGCAGCTTCTCGACGCCGGATTGAAGGTCATTGACCTCTCCGGGGATTTCAGACTGCGAAGCGGGGAAACGTACGAAGCATGGTATAAAAAGCCTGCGGCTTCACCTGAATATCTCAAGCAAGCCGTATACGGACTTAGCGAGGTATATGCAGAAAGGCTTGCTGGCGTCTCTTTTATTTCTAATCCGGGCTGCTATCCAACGGCAACATTGCTGGGAATTATCCCTGCGTTGAAGGCAGATTGGATCGACCATCGGACGCTAATTGTAGATGCCAAATCCGGAGTATCCGGCTCCGGCCGGGGAGCAAGTCTCGTTTCGCATTATGCGGAGATGAATGAGAATTTTAAAGCCTACAAGATTAACAAGCACCAGCATATCCCTGAAATCGAACAGGTTTTGGGCGATATTGCGGGTGAGGACGTTACGATTACGTTTACGACACAACTGGTTCCGATGACCCGAGGAATTATGAGTACGATTTATGTCACGTTGAAGGGTGCATACTCAGACCAGGATCTCATCGGGCTATACCGGGATTATTATAAAGACCATCCTTTTGTCCGTGTGCGCGGAGAAGGTGTATGGCCAGCGACGAAGGAAGTATTTGGCTCCAATTACTGCGATATCGGTTTTGCAGCAGATGCACGGACCGGGCGTCTTACGATTATTTCGGTCATTGATAACGTCGTGAAGGGTGCTGCCGGACAGGCGATTCAGAACTTAAACTTGATGATGGGATGGGAGGAGAACCTCGGACTGGGCTTCATACCGGTATATCCGTAAAGCAGCAAGCAGTCGCAACATGGAACGGGAAACATAAGCAGACGGGAATGGATTCGCAAATAGAACCGTTACTTATAGAAAGCGTTGCAGACGAGGGCACACAATTATGGGCAAAGTAGGGTTTACAGTAGTAAACGGGGGCAATATCGTAACCCCGCGCGGCTTTACAGCCGGAGGGTTGCACTGCGGGCTTAAAAATGCGGACCGCAACGATATCGGCGCGATTCGCTGCGAGGTAGAGGCGACGGCTGCTGCGGTATACACCACCAATGTATTTCAGGCTGCACCGCTCAAAGTGACTCGCGAGAGCCTCGTGGATGGTCGGCTGCAAGCGGTCGTGGTGAACAGTGGGAACGCCAATGCCTGCACCGGACAGCAAGGAGAGCAGGATGCTTACGCTATGCGCTCGGCTGCTGCTCGTGAGCTGGGTGTTGCGGAGAGTAATGTAGCCGTTGCATCGACGGGCATGATTGGTGAGCATTTGAAAATGGACCGTGTGCTTGGCGGCATATCTGCATTACCTGGCCGTGTGAACGGGGAAAGCGATGGAGCGGAGCAATTTACCCAAGCCATTCTGACGACGGACTTGGTTAAGAAGGAAGCATGCGTGGCGGTTGAAGTGGATGGCGTGACCGTACACATCGCCGGGGCGGCGAAGGGCTCGGGCATGATTCATCCGAACATGGCGACGATGCTGGCTTTTATGACCTGTGATGCTGCGATTGGGCAGACTGCACTTCATCAGCTATTGAAGCAGGCAACGGATACCAGCTTTAATATGATTACAGTAGATGGCGATACGAGCACGAACGATATGCTGATCGCGATGGCAAGCGGGCTGGCAGGTAACCGTGAGCTGCACGAAGGACATCCCGATTGGGCTGCTTTTACCGAAGCGTTCACCTATATCTGTCGTGAGCTGGCGAAGGCAATTGCCCGCGATGGGGAAGGCGCTACGAAGCTGGTAGAGGTGTGCGTGAGCGGCGCGGTCAGCGATGCATCTGCTCAAGCGATCGCGAAGACGGTGATCGGGTCCAGTCTGGTGAAGTCGGCTGTTTTTGGTGCTGATGCGAACTGGGGCCGGATTATTGCAGCTGTCGGACGGGCCGGAGAGCCGGTCAACCCGGATACGGTAGACATCCGCTTGGGTGATATTGTTGTGCTGAGCGCGTCCAGCCCAGTCGCTTTTGATGAAAATGAGGCGCTCTCCTACCTTCGGGGAGATACGGTGCGGATTATTGTGGATTTGCATCACGGGAACGGAACCGCCACAGCTTGGGGCTGTGACTTAACCTACGATTACGTGCGGATTAACGCTGCATATCGGACATAGATAACGGAATAAGCACGGATGGAATGCTGGCATTATTGTAAAATGGCACGGACTGTGCAGTGGAGAAAAAGGAGAGATTATATGCAATCGGCAGTGGAAAACGCGGATCAAGCCAATCATACGGGATTGGTACGTCGTAATTTTGTGATGAAATGCGGAGGAAGTACGCTGGCTGCGTTGCCTGATTCCTTCTTTGACGATCTGGCCCGCTTGCAGTCGGAAGGCCTGCAACCTGTTATTGTACATGGTGGCGGCCCTGCGATCTCCGACAATTTGGCGAAGCTGGGCATCGAAACGACATTTATCAACGGGTTGCGCAAAACGACCGAGCCTGTGCTGGATGTCGTGGAAATGGTGCTGGCGGGCAGCATTAACAAGCAGATTGTACGCAGGATCGGAATGCATGGGGGTCGAGCACTGGGTTTATCGGGCAGTGATGGCTTTTTAATCGAAGCAAAGCCTGTGTCGAATGCCGCAGAGGTCGGCTGGGTCGGAGAAGTAACGTCTGTTCAAGCTTCGATTATTACAGGTGTGCTGGATATGAACTATATGCCCGTTATTGCGCCTATCGGGATTGATAGATCCGGTCAGCGCTACAATATTAACGCAGATACAGCGGCGGGTGCGGTGGCATCCCATATGGGTGTTAGCCGGATGATCGTCGTTACGGATGTACCGGGCATATTGAAGAAGATCGGTGGAGAAAAGAAGGTGCTGGACTCGATCACCGTACAGGAGATTGAGGATATGATCAGCACAGGTGAAATATACGGCGGCATGATCCCTAAGGTGAGAGCGGCTATTGCCTGCATCCACGGCAAGGTGAAGGAAGTTGTCATTGTGAACGGCAGCGAACCACAGGTATTAAGCCGTGTACTGGGTGGGGAAGTCCTTGGAACGCGCATCGTGCGCATGCAGTAATTGCAAACATATAACGAAATCTATATAACCAAACGAAAAAGGAGCGTGAACATAATGAGTAAGGAACCGAACACGCTGGTGAGCGTTGAAACGCCAGATACGAACGGAGCCGTTACCGGAGTACAAACCGAAAAGGCATCCGCAGCTGTGCAGACAGACAGCTCTCTTTTTCCAACCTACGCAAGATACCCGCTCACACTGGTCAAAGGACAAGGAAGCTGGCTGTGGGATGATCAGGGCAAGCGTTATCTGGATTTCATGTCAGGTATTGCGGTTACCAATCTTGGACATGCGCCACAGGCTGTAGCTGAACGCTTGAAAAAGCAGATTGATGAGCTATGGCATGTATCCAATCTGTTTCATATTCCTGGGCAGGAACGGGCCGCCGCTTTGCTGACTGCCAATAGCAGTGCAGATGCCGTGTTCTTCTGCAACAGCGGCGCAGAAGCGAATGAGGCTGCGATCAAGCTGGCGCGTCGTTATCACCAGAAGGTGAAGCAGACCGGGCGCTATGAGATCATTACGTTCACGCAATCCTTCCACGGACGGACGCTGGCAACCTTGACCGCTACGGGTCAGGATAAAGTAAAAGAAGGCTTTTTGCCGCTTCCAGCCGGGTTCAAAAGCGTTCCTCTCCACGATCAGGCTGCGCTCGAAGCGGCAATCAGCGAGAATACGGCTGCAATCATGCTGGAAATGGTGCAGGCAGAAGGCGGAATGTATCCGGTCGAACCTGCTTTTGTAGACGTGATTACAAAGCTGTGCGATGAGCATGGTTTGCTTTTGATCATTGATGAGGTACAGACGGGCATGGGCCGTACAGGCAAGCTGTTTTCCTTTGAGCACTACGGCATAGAGCCGGATATCTTTACGTTGGCGAAGGGGTTGGGCAGTGGTTTTTCCGTTGGTGCGATGCTGGGCAAAGGATATTTGCGCGAAGCGTTCACGGCAGGCAGTCACGGCTCTACCTTTGGCGGTACTCCGCTTGCTATGGCAGCGGTTCAGGCGACCATTGAAACGATGATTGACGAAAAACTTCCAGAGCGTGCGGCTGAGCTGGGCGAGTATTTGTTCCAAAGTCTGCAAAAGTCGCTTGGAGAGATTCCTTTTGTGAAGGATATCCGTGGAAAAGGTCTGATGGTCGGCATCGAGTGTGCTGAGCCTGTGGCGGAGCTTGTTTTGGCAGGACAAAAAAAGGGTATTCTGTTCATTACCGCAGGGCCGAACGTGGTTCGTCTGTTGCCTAACCTGTATGTAACGAAGGACGAGATAGATCAGGCTGTAGCACTTGTTACCGAAGTGATTCAGGAGCATATTGCTTAGGCGGTTAAACTGCCTAGATTAGAGTGTAAAAGGAGACGATAGCATGAGCCAGGGCGGGGCATTGCAGCAAGTTAACTTGAAGGGGCGGGACTTCCTTGAGTTGGACGACTACTCAACCGAAGAAATTCAATATTTAATTGATCTCGCCATCGAAATCAAGCGCAAGCACAAAAATGGAGAAACCTATCAGCCGCTGAAGGGGAAAACGATCGGACTGATTTTTGAAAAGTCCTCGACACGTACGCGGGTATCTTTTGAAGTCGGCATGTTTCAATTGGGTGGGCATGCCCTTTTTCTCAGTAAAAACGATATTCAATTAGGACGTGGTGAGCCTATTAGCGATATGGCACAGGTGATGTCTCGCTATCTGGATGGCATTATGATCCGTACCTTCGGGCACGATAATGTTGTAGAGTTGGCGCGTTATGCATCTGTTCCTGTGATCAACGGCTTGAGCGATTTGGCGCATCCGTGTCAGGTGTTGGCTGATTATCAGACCTTGTATGAGCAAAAGGGCAAGCTTAAAGGGCTTAAATTGGCCTACATCGGGGACGGCAACAATATGGCGCATTCCCTGTTGATTGGTGGAGCGAAACTTGGTGTGCATGTATCGCTTGCAAGTCCTGCTGGATATGAGCCTGATCCAAGTGTTGTGGCAGCTTCTCGTGAGATTGCCAAGCAAACCGGCAGTGAGATTGTAATTACCCAAAGTCCGCAAGAAGCAGTAAAGGATGCAGATGCAATTTACACGGATGTATGGGCGAGCATGGGCTTTGAGGAAGAGCAGAAGGAACGGGAGCTTGCTTTTGCCGACTTTCAGGTGAATGAGGAGCTGGTTAAGCTGGCGAAGCCAGATTATCTGTTCCTGCACTGTCTACCTGCGCATCGTGGCGAAGAAGTGAGCGCAGGTGTAATCGACGGACCGAATTCAGTGATCTTTGATGAGGCTGAGAACCGTCTGCATGCACAAAAAGCATTGATGGTTGCTTTAATGGGATAAAGAAGTTATGTTTTATGGTGAAAGATAGTGGCTAGAAGCATTCGGGGAGGACTTTCAATCATGGCAAAAGAAAAAATCGTACTCGCATATTCCGGCGGTCTGGATACGTCGGTCATTTTGAAATGGCTTAAAGAAACCTACGACGCTGAAATCATAGCGTTTACCGCAGATATCGGACAGAAGGAAGAACTGGACGGTTTGGAGGAAAAAGCGCTCGCAACTGGAGCCTCCAAAGTGTATATTGATGATCTGCGTGATGAATTCGCCAAGGATTTTATTTATCCGATGTTTCAGGCGGGTGCTTTGTATGAAGGACAATATTTGCTAGGAACGAGTATTGCACGTCCATTGATCGCTAAACGGATGGTGGATATTGCGATTGCAGAGGGCGCAACAGCTATCGCTCACGGCGCGACAGGCAAAGGCAACGATCAGGTGCGCTTCGAGCTGAACGCGGCGGCGTTGACGCCCGATATCAAGGTGATCGCACCTTGGCGGCTGGAAGAGTTCCGCAATCAGTTCCCGGGCCGGGCAGAAATGATTGCCTATGCGGAGAAACACGATATTCCGGTAACCGCTTCTGCGGCCAAGCCATACTCCATGGACCGTAATCTGCTGCATATTAGTTATGAAAGCGGCGTGCTGGAGGACCCTTGGTTTGATCCGAGCGCTCCTGAAAATAAAGAAATGTTCTTGCTCAGCAATGCACCTGAGGATGCTCCTGATGAAGCGGAATATTTGGAGCTGGAGTTTGAAGCAGGAAACTGTGTCGCTTTGAACGGAGAGCAGCTAAACCCGTTGCAGGTTATGGAAAAGCTGAATGAGCTGGGTGGCAAGCATGGCATTGGACGTGTGGACATGGTGGAAAACCGTTTTGTCGGCATGAAGAGCCGTGGAGTGTATGAGACGCCGGGCGGTACGATCCTGTTCACAGCTCATCGCAAAATGGAGTCCATCACGATGGATCGCGAGGTTATGAATCTGCGCGACAGTCTGATTACCCGATATGCTACGCTGGTCTACAACGGTTTCTGGTTCGCGCCGGAGCGTGTGGCTTTGCAGGTACTGGTTCATGAGAGCCAAAAGAATGTCAGTGGTACCGTGCGCGTGAAGCTGTACAAAGGCAATATTATTGGCGCAGGTGTCAAAAGTCCGGTCAGCTTGTACAACCCGGATATTGCGACGATGGAAGCCGATCCGACACAAGCCTACGACCAAGGGGATGCAACTGGCTTTATCCGCTTGAATGCCCTGCGCTTGAAGGTCAATGCGGGAGTAGCCAAAAACAACAAATAAATGAGTTAACCTAAAAATGTACGGGATGTGGGCCGTCCTTGTCCAAGCGACGAGGGCGGCTTGTATTGCAGAGAGGGGATCTTGCAAAAATGAGTAAGCTATGGGGCGGACGTTTTACGAAGCAGACCAACAAGCTGGTAGAGGAATACACGGCTTCCATCGAGTTTGATCAGGTGTTGGCGGAAGAAGATATTCAGGGCAGCTTGGCTCATGTAGCCATGCTGGGCAAATGCGGGATTATTCCGCAGGCCGATGCGGATACGATCAGGGAAGGGCTACACACGGTATTGGAGCGTATCCGCCGTGGGGAGATTGAATTTTCGGTTTCGGACGAGGATATTCATATGAATATCGAAAAAAATCTGATCGAAGCGATTGGTCCGGTTGGTGGGAAGCTGCACACCGGACGCAGCCGTAATGATCAGGTGGCAACGGATATGCACTTGTATTTGCGAGGACGTGTGGTGGCGCTGGTTGGTATGCTGCATGATGTGCAAGCTGCACTAATCGGACAGGCGAAGGATAATCTGGATACGATTGTACCCGGATATACGCACTTGCAGCGGGCGCAGCCTATTTTGTTCGCGCATCATTTGCTGGCTTATGTGTCTATGCTGGAGCGCGATATTGACCGACTCAAAGACAGCTACAAGCGCATTAATGTATTGCCGCTCGGCGCTGGCGCTTTGGCCGGAACCACTTTTCCGATAGACCGTCATTTTGTAGCCGAGCAGTTGGGTTTTGATGGCGTGTATGAAAATAGTCTGGACGCCGTTAGCGACCGGGACTTTATCGTAGAGTTTTTGGCTGGTGCTTCGCTGATCATGACGCATTTGTCGCGTCTAAGCGAAGAGCTGGTGCTGTGGAGCAGCACGGAGTTTGGCTTCGTGGAGCTGGATGATGCTTTTTGCACAGGCAGCAGCATTATGCCGCAGAAGAAAAACCCGGATGTACCTGAGCTGGTACGCGGTAAAACCGGACGCGTCTATGGCAATCTCGTTGGACTGCTGACCGTACTGAAATCCTTGCCGCTGGCGTACAACAAGGATATGCAGGAGGACAAGGAAGGCATGTTCGATACTGTCGCTACGCTGGAAGGGGCTTTGCAGTTGTTCGCGCCGATGATCGCAACGATGAAGGTGAACAAGGATCGCATGCGTCAAGCGGTCAATCAGGACTTCTCGAATGCGACAGATATTGCGGATTTCCTCGTCGGCAAGGGACTTCCGTTCCGTCAGGCGCATGAGGTTATCGGCAAAACCGTGCTGTATTGCATCCAGCATGGCAAGTATTTGCTTGATCTGACACTGGAGGAATTCCAGCAGTTTTCCGACTTGTTCGACAACCGTATCTATGAGGTGCTTCAACCGGAAGCGGTGGTTAACGCCCGGAATGTATACGGCGGAACTGCAACCGGACAGGTACAGGCAGCCATCGGACGCAGTGAACAGCTTCTGAGCAGCACGTCTACATGGTTTGAAGGGCACAAACGGAGTAACTAATGAGGCTAAAAGAATTCTTGCACAGCAGCGGGACGCTGTGTAGAATTTAATAGTTTAGCACATAAGCAGGATATCAAAATAGCAAGGGCACCGTTCGCGGTGCTTTTTGTGCTTTTTAAAGTATTCGGAGGGGATTTGCTTTAATGGTGATCTGAACAATGATAGATTGCGTAAGATTTCCTGGGCAGGTGCAACCACTAGAATTATAAAATAGTTCTATATACCTATGTATGCATTAGTGTGAAAGTTTCTAGAATTCACATTATTGTATACCTACTCCTACTACGAGTATGGTAGAATAGCACTAAGTTTTTAATTGCATTACCAATTCATCAGAACAGAACTGGTATCGAATGAATAAATGTAAGGTTTTTACAGGTCCCTCTTGACCAGAAGACTTGCATTAATGTGTAAACGAAGGGTTTAAATGAGAATAAGAGAATGTCCTGTTTTCAGGAAGACGTAAGACCATAGATGAAGGGACAGATCAAGAGGCAGAGTCCGGACGGTTCAGGGAGGTATTATGAGAAGCAAAAGAACGGCGCGGCAGTTAAAGAGCGCATGGATCGGTTATCACGCTTCTGACGCCGATCAGCTGGTGTCTTTGTTGCACAAGGAGCGGATACAGGCGGAGAAGTTGCTGCGCGAGGAACGGGAGCTTTTCCACGCGGCGCTGGAACGGAAGAAGCAACGGGATACGGAGTTGAAGCAGCTGCTTGTGGATGCGCTCGCAGAAGAGCGGCGTTGGATTGAAGGGGCGGGAATCCATGGGTGACAGGCTGAAGTGGAGGATTGGGGGAGTTTCAATTCCCCAAACCAAGAGAAGAATAAAAGAAGAGCGTCAGCAGATCGCTCGGCTGGAGCAGCAGTTGGAGGCCCAGCGGACGGAGCAGGCCCCAGTGCTGTATAAGCTGGATTTTCATATTGAGGAACTGGAGCGGCGGCTTCAGGATACAGAACTGCGTATCCAGGCATTACAGAGCGCAGCGGATATGGCAGCAGCGGTGGAGCAATTGCTGGATGAAAGTGTGCAGGCTGGACAAGCGCAGGAGGCGCAGGTCCAATATCTTAGCGGCCAACAGGAACAGGCTGCGGCTGGAGCCGCCTTGGGAGTAGTCTCCAGCGCTCCTGGTTCCGCAGGCGGAGAGGCCGCCACGGGAATACAGAACGGACGGAACGGCAAGGCCCGCCTTGGAGATCAATTGGTGGACAACGGCATCATTACCCGCGACCAGCTTACCGACGCCATCCGAAACCAAAAACGTTACGGTGGCAGGCTAGGCGACATTTTGGTAGAAATGGGCTTCATTACCGCGGAGCAGTTGCAGGGGCAGGTGGACGGCGATGAATCCAAAGAGCGACTGGGCGACATGCTGGTACGTTCCGGCTATATTTCACCTGAGCAGCTAGAGCGCGCACTGGAGTTCCAGGCGAAGAGCGGTGGGCTGCTCGGCGATATTTTGCTTTCATTGCAAATGCTGGAGCCTGCGGATTTGTACCGCGCGATTGCTACACAGAACCGGATCGGTCGTATTGGTGAAGAACTGGCACTGAATGCAGCCTATAAGTTACCCGAGCAGGTGGCCATGGCTTACGGCGTGGTCGTCATTCATGAATATATGAACCGCTATATTGTGGCGGTCAGTGATCCGTTGCCGGAAGAGCGACGCTTGAAGCTGGAGGACATTCTCGGCATGCCGGTGGAGCAGGTGCTGGCGACCAAGGAAGAGATGGAGCAGCTCTGGGGTAAGATCTACGGTGAGGAAATGATGCAGGAGAGCACGACCGGATTGTTGGAAAAAGAGCCGCATAATTCGGCGCGTACGACCTTTACGAAGGGACAGCTCTGGGTGTTCGCGGCAATGGGCGTAATTACAGTGCTTGGTCTTTTCTGGAACAGCTGGAATACGGTGCTGATTATCAATATGCTGATTCAGTTGTTTTATTTTGCTATGACGCTCTTCAAATTCGGTATTATTTACCTCGGTTCTCGGCGTGGGGCGCAGCTTCGCTTCACGAAGGAAGAGGTCGACGCCATGGATGAGAAAAAGCTGCCGATCTATACGATTCTCGTACCGATGTACAAGGAGGCGGGCGTGCTTCCGATGCTGTTGCGGAATTTGGAGCAGCTTGATTATCCAAAATCCAAGCTGGATGTGCGGCTGTTGATTGAAGAGGACGATGTGGAGACGATTGAGTTGCTTCGTGAAATGAAGCTGCCCGCCTATTACACGACACTGGTCGTCCCTGACGGCTTGCCAAAAACCAAGCCGAAGGCGTGCAACTACGGACTTATTCGGGCGCGCGGCGAATTTGTAGTTATTTATGATGCCGAGGATCGTCCAGACTCCGACCAGCTTAAAAAGGTCATTGCGGCGTTCAACTCGCTC
Organism: Paenibacillus sp. NRS-1782; assembly: GCF_050467685.1. Classification (NCBI taxonomy): domain Bacteria; kingdom Bacillati; phylum Bacillota; class Bacilli; order Caryophanales; family Paenibacillaceae; genus Paenibacillus; species Paenibacillus sp. NRS-1782. The sequence goes on along the minus strand of NZ_JBITPH010000039.1, from coordinate 63,279 downwards.
CCTGAGCATTATGCGTGTATTCAAGCGAAGCTCAACTATTTTAACAGTACGCAAAATTTGCTGACCCGCTGGTTCACGCAGGAATACAGCATGTGGTTCGAACTGCTGCTGCCGGGTATTATGCAGTTGGATACGCCTATTCCTTTGGGCGGAACATCCAATCATTTTCGGATATCCGTGCTCAAAGATATCAATGCGTGGGACCCCTACAATGTAACCGAGGATGCCGATCTGGGTATACGTCTGTATAAAGGCGGTTACAAAACCGCCATTGTCGATTCCCGTACATGGGAGGAAGCGAACAGTCGCGTAGGGAACTGGATTCGTCAGCGGTCACGCTGGATCAAGGGATACATGCAGACATGGCTGGTTCATATGCGCAATCCGGTCAAGCTGGTACGTGAGGTGGGCTGGAAAGGCTTTTTCGGCTTTCAGGTCATGATTTTGGCGACACCGATGCTGCCTTTGTTGAATCCGATTTTTTGGGGATTGCTGATTTTATGGTTTGGTTGGGAAATGGCCTTTATTCCCAAGCTGTTCCCTGGATATGTGTATTACCTGGCCAGCGCGGAATTTTATATCGGTAACTTTTTGTTCGTATTCAGTAACGTGGCCGGAATGTATTGGGTCATCGGTGAACTGGAAGAGCGCGGTGAACGTACATTTTCATATTCCATGGTCAAATACGGGCTTCTCTCTCCGCTGTATTGGGTACTTATGAGTATTGCTGCGGTGAAGGCGGCCTGGCAGCTCATTACCAAGCCGTTCTATTGGGAGAAGACGACGCATGGTCTGACCGATATGCATGACCTGGATGAAGCCCCGGCGCAGTCCTCCTGAATATGAAGAAAGAAGGGGCAAGAATGGAGACAAAAACACCTTTTTTATCTGTTGTCATTCCCATGTATAATGAAAGCTCACATCTGGAGCGTTCACTCAAGGTGATTGATGGGGTGCTGTCTGTGGTCACTTCACGCTATGAACTGATTGTCATAGATGACGGTTCCAGAGACGATACGTGGCTTAAGCTATCCGAATTGTCCCGCCGTATGCCTTCTCTGCTTGCACTTCGACTTAGCCGGAACTTCGGCAAGGAGCTGGCGTTGTGCGCAGGTTTGGAAAACGCCTCAGGCGATGCCATCATCGTTATGGACGGAGATTTGCAGCATCCTCCTGAGATGATTGGGGAAATGGTACATTTATGGCAGGAAGAGGGCTATGATCTGGTCGAATGTGTGAAGGAATTCCGGGGAGAAGAGTCGATGGGCAAAAAGCTTGGGGCTTCATTGTTCTACGCGACCTTGAATCGTTTGACAGGCTTTAACCTCAAAGATGCTTCGGATTATAAGCTGCTGGATCGCCGGGTGGTGGACGCCTGGATGGCGATGCCTGAACGGATTCCGTTTTTTCGCGGGATGACGGCCTGGCTTGGTTTCCGCAAAACCCAGATTTCGTTCCGGGTGGCTCCTCGGGAAGAGGGCCCCAGTCGCTGGAGTCCGTTGGGACTGGTTCGGCTGGCAGCGGAAGCCATAGTTTCGTTTTCAACCGTGCCGTTGCGGGTAGTAAGCTTGATGGGACTCATTTTTATGCTGATTTCAGTTATATTGGGAATTCAAACCTTGGCGCACAAATTAACGGGTACCGCTGTGACCGGTTTTACAACTGTTATTTTACTGCTCTTGATTATCGGCAGTGTATTGATGCTGTCCATCGGAGTGGTAGGAGAATATATCGCCGCCATATATCACGAAGTCAAAGCCAGACCTCGTTATCTGATTGCAGATAAACGAGCGAGCGCTGACCGATTGTGGGTGGATAGGGAGTTTAATCAACATGATCAGACGTTCATATCTAAAGTATCCAATCATTAAATATGGCATTGTGGGGCTGCTGGGTACAGGTATCCATGTCGGTGTACTTGTACTGCTGGTGGAGCTGTTCAGGGTGCCTGCGGTAACGGCTACTACGATCGGATTCGTAGTCACGCTGCTTGTATCATATGTGCTGAACCGGAACTGGACATTCGAGCCTACCGGGGAGGGGAGCCGCACCCAGTTTCTTAAATATTTGTTGGTCTGCTCCTGTGGCCTGCTCTTGAATGCAGGTCTGATGTACGCAACCATTCATTGGATCGGCTGGTCGTATCTGATCGGTGAGGTACTGACCACCATCATCGTGCCCGTTCATAATTATATCTGGAATCGCTATTGGATATTCTCCGTTCCACAACAGCGTCAGAAAAAGACTTCATGATTTTGAGAAAAAAACACCGCAACAAGTTTGAGGGGGAACGAGGGGAATGTCCTTTCGCAAATGGTCTGCAAACAGATGGATGGTTATAGGTCTGTTTGTGTTTATAATTGCGCTGGAGCTGTCCGCAGGCATTTATTTCAGTTATGTTCTGGGATACATGCATACGGATGCGCTCAGTCGCGTAGCCAATGCATTTTATGTGCTGTATAGCCGTGATCCGCATTTGGGTGCCATCGGATTCATCTGGAATCCGTTGCCCAGTCTTTTGGAAATGGTGATATTATTGCTGTATCCGTTATTTCCGGCATTAGCATCCTACGGATTGGCGGCTGTCATCCTGAGTACTACCTTTGCCGCTTTGACAGCTGTGCTGCTGTATCGGGCGGGTGTCAGAACAGGGCTTAGCTTGGGAATGAGCTTGATGCTGGCGCTGCTCTATGCGCTGAATCCGTTTATTTTATTGTTCGGTGCCAACGGGCTGAGCGATTCGCTATACATATATTTTATTATGATGACGGTGATTGAATTTGCGCTGTGGCTCAAGGACCGCATGACAGCGAGTCTGATCGTATCCGGCTTAGCGCTTGCCATGGCGTTCTGGACTCGATATGAGGCAGTTCCCCTCGGGGTGGCGATGGCAGCCGGCGTGGTCGTAGCCATTCTGTTTCTTCACCGGAACATGGGCAGACGTGAGCTGCCTTTTCGGGAAAAGCTACATAAGGTCGAGGCGACTTGGCTGCTGCTCCTGCTGCCTGTTGTCTTTTCCGGTCTGCTGTGGATTTTCTTTAACTATCTCATTATGGGAAATGCCTTTTATTTCCTCAATTCAGAGTATTCCAACACGGCGCAATCGGCAGAGCTGCTAAATGATGATAAATTCGTGGAAATCTTTAATCATCCGTTGGTTGCCTTGAAATTTATCGCTTCCAAGACCCTCTGGTATTCCGTGCCGTTGTTCGCTATTCTGTTCATTCGGCTGTTAAGCGGTCGGTTGTTGCGGTGGGGAACGCTGATTCTTTTACTATTGTTCCTGTCTGTGCCGGGTTTACAATTTTTACTCATGATGAAGCAATCCTCATATGGATGGTTCCGCTATTTTATGTACGTGTTTCCGATAACCGTCGCCTGGCTGCCGTATGAACTGAGTCAGCTCCAGGGTAGAGCGCGGCGGGCGGCCTTTGGTCTGGTGTCCGTCAGTCTGGTGCTTACGGCCGGATTGCTCTCCTATGCACTGACTCGCCCGGATATCGCGCCGGATGAGAACAGCTTCCTCACACGAACAGGGAATGTGAACTATGTGAGACAGGAAACGGACCGGAAAATTGCAGTCTGGCTAGATGAGCATTTGCCAAAGTCAACCATTATGACCGATTCGGCCTCAGCCTACACCATGATCGTGTATAGCCAGTACCCGAAGCGCTTCCTGATCACAAGTGATTATACGTTTAATAGGGCATTAAGCTATCCGCAGGAAAGTCATGTCGATTATATTCTTGTACCCCAGATCAAGTCGGGCATGCCACTGAGTAAAATCAACATGGTGTATCCGAATTTGTATGAAAAAGGAGCACCCTGGGTTCAGCTCGAACGCGAGTTTAACGGGGAATGGCGCTTGTACAAAGTGCTACCCAAGTCACAATCCGATTCTCCATCTACGGCTACGACGACAGCTCCTTGATGTGTGGCAAGACCCTGAATCTTGATTGGCATATAGCCTCATAATGAATACCCGCAGCTTTACCACTTCGCCATGATACGGCGAGGGAAGCTGCGGGTATTTTTTACACTTATTTATCGCCCCTTGAGCGGCAACCAGGCGAGTACATCCTGGATTTTTGCGTCCCAGTATCCCCATTCATGAGTCCCTGGACCCTCTTCGTAGGTCAGTGGAATCCCGGCAGTATCGCACGCTTGTCGAAAGGTCTGGTTTCCCTCATACAGAAAATCCTCCGTACCACAGCATTGGTAGAGCAGGGGGAGTGAAGTTCCCAAGGTAGCATGACGTTGTAGCAGCTCCAGCAAGTCGTGATCTGTTCCGCGTATTTCATCTGGACCAAAAATGTGACTCCATTCCGTCGAACTCATCGCTTTATGTATAGGGTCGATGCGTGCCGCGTGTAAATCCATTACCCCCGAGAGACTGGCAGCGGCCGCAAAGCGCTCTGGATGCTGGAGTGCCAGTTTGAAGGCACCATATCCGCCCATGGAAAGACCCGCCACAAAATTGTCTTCCCGCTTGGCGGACAAGGGAAAGAAGGAGCGTGCCAAAGCTGGCAGTTCTTCACTGATAAAGGTTTCATATGCCCCTCCCTGCTCCATATCCGCATAAAAACTCCGGTGTACCTGTGGCATTACAACAGCAATGCCCAGTGAAGCAACATAGCGTTCAATGGAGGTTCTGCGTAACCAGATCGAATCATCGTCCGACAGGCCGTGCAGTAAATACAGTGTTGGGTGTGGTCCGGTTCCTTGCTTGCCCTCCAGTCCTATCTGCGAACGGGTTTCCTGAGGGAGAATAACATGCATGGATGTGCTCAAGCCAAGGACTTCTGAATAAAACTGACATTGAATAAGAGCCATAGGAAAACCTCTTTTACTAGGGATTTTGTGATTTCAGTATAACGTAGTCTGTCCAAATATACATATCCTAGTGAATAACTAGGTATTAAGTCCTGAGTCCCATTTATGCTACATAAGGACGGGTTATGGTTATATGGGACGATTTTTTTTAATTTGGGGGTTTTTTGGGTTTGATTTCTGGTAAAGTGTTTAAAAAAAGAATGGTGAAGCCAATCCTAAGGAGGAATTCAGAGTATGGGAAATAAGTTCAGAAACACGATTACTGGTGTATTGAGCACAGGTCTTATTCTTAGCGCATTCAGTGTAGCCGCAGCTGCTCCTCAGAATACAGGCGGTCATTGGGCAGGAGATCAGGTACAACGTTGGTCGGCTACAGGAAAATTAGACGGTGCGGTGAAAACGGATGCGGCCATCACGCGTGCAGAATTTATTGTTCTCTTGAACCGCAGCCTCGGTACGTTCACGCAGGATACTCCGGCCGTTACGGACGTAACGTATGCGGACAGTGTTCAGGTAAACGGTAATGGAAGCAGAACATTCACAGATGTACCAGCTTCGCACTGGGCATACAATGAACTGACAAATGCCGTGAATGCAGGTTACATAAGCGGCTATGCAGATAACAAGCTCAAACCGAATGGGAAAGTAACACGTCAGGAAGCTGCCGCTATTGTGGGCAAAGCCATTGGACTGACAGCAGGTAATGCAGCAGACGTCACCAAGTTCATTGACTCCAACAAAATCGGATCATGGGCGAAGATAAGTGTAGCTGCCGCTGCGGAGCAAAAAATCATCAACGGTTATCCTGATGGTAAATTCCAGCCAATGAAGTCGCTGACACGTGCAGAAGCGATTGCTATTCTGGACGCAGCTTCCGGTTACAACCTGAGCGCGATTGATAATCTCACATCGACTCCTGGCGGCACGGTAACAGATTCCACGTATAGTAACGTTACGGATTCGAGTTCTGGTAACACGTCTACTTCTGGAAGCGAAACACAAGACAGCAGCACCAGCACAGACAGCACGGATACGACTACGGACAGCTCCACAACGACAGACACAAGCACTGGTACAACGACAGATACAAACACTGATGCGGTAGCTTCCAGTGATATACTTAAAGTAAACGAAGTGCATGATGGCGAAGGTACGATTATGGGGACAGCTAAAGCAGGTTCCACAGTAACCGTCTATTCCAACGATCTTCCAATCGGTAGTGCAGTAGCCAAGGACGATGGTACGTTTAGCATTAGCGTGCTTACTCAAAAAGCCACTGTTAGGCTGGTTGTCAAAGCAGTGGATGCAGACGGAAGCGAAAGTGCGCCTGTAGAAATTTCTGTTTCAGGCAAACGCAGCGAGTAAAACCATCCCGTCACTTGAAATCCCCCCTTAACTCCGCTGATACCCATCCAGGCGGTAGTCGAAGGGGGATTTTTTGTTATGCTTGTATGCATGCTTTATTCACTTATGCCATCTTCTACAATAGGCTCCTGCTGTTCGCGTGTTTGCGGCTCAGGCGATGTGCTTCCGCTGTGAACAGCCACAATACGCTGCTGCGCACGATAGGTATCACGGCTGATTCGGGTGCGTTCCACGGTCTTGCCATCTACGATCTTCATTCGGTACGTTTCCACCACGTATCCTGCCTTGCCCTGCCGAAGCACCTGATAGAAGCCGGGGGAGAGTGAGTCATTACGGATTGTTTTCTCTGGGATGGGTAATACACGAACCGTACGCGATTCCAGCTCATAGGACACATTGGACGGGAATGTGCCGAAAAATTTGACGGTAAGCGTCCGGTTTTGGACAGCGGCACGAAGGAGCAAATGCTTGCCTGTATTGTTTTTGAAGCGGAAATTGATAGATCCTGTAGCAAAAGTTGCATCCTGACCTTTGGGTAGGTAGCTGACCGGCAAGGAGTGGTTGCGGCGCTCAACAATGTTCAGACCGACTCGCAGCGCAGCATTATAGACGGTGCTGGATACCTGACAAATCCCGCCGCCAATGCCCGGTTCCAGCTGCCCGTTTACGATCACGGGAGCTTCACGAAAGCCATGTGTGCGTTCAGCCTTGGCAATGATCTGACCATAATCGAATATCTCGCCCGACTTGAGAATCAAACCGTCAACGGTGCTTGCCGCCGAATTGACGTTGTACACACGTCCTTCCGAGTTGCTGCTGAGGCTGGTGGAAAACTGGACAATTTTGCGCTCAATCCCTTCGCTCCGCAGACCGTCCACCGTAATGTCCGGCTCTAGTTGACGAAACGGCAACTCCACCCGCACCGGCTCCCCGAAAGCAGTAAAGTCCTTGGGCAGCGCCTTATCCAGCGCTACGCCCAGTTTGGACCATTCCAGACGCCTGGCAGAGCGGCCGGGAATATAGCGAATCTGATCGTCCCCGTCGATCTGGCGCACGGCATTGACAGGCTTGCCGTAACGCTGTTCCTCCCAATTAGCTCCGAACCTGGCCTGCAAGGCTGACTCCTGCCGGGAAGGTGTGATGGTCCATTCTTTTCCAAAGGAAAACCGCGTCTGCGCACGAGTCCAAAGATGCTCTGAGACGAGCGCGTTTACGGCATCGCGGAATGCCTTCGCTTCATAGTGGATACCCGCTTCCCCGAGCGTAAGCTTGATATCCTGCGCACTACTGTCGCTGTCCATCAGGATCAGGGGGCATTGCTTCAAATCATTCAGCTTTGTATCCAGCAGTCGGAGCGCGGCTGTTTTATCCATATTTCCCACATTGACTCCTCCGACTGTTACGCCCTTCGGCAGCGTTTGCCTGTCGGCGTACAAATGTAGTCCTCCCCACAACATGGCTAGCGCCAGAATTACAGTCCATATCCAGATGAAGGATAAATGAATTTTTTTCATAATACGGCTGTCTCCTGTCTCGTAAGCTTGGCAGCGTATTCATGTGCCATAATATTTATATATATGTGCCAAAAGCAGAAAACTTTCGGTACTATTCAGGTAACAAATTTGTTACAATGATAAACGGTATGATGAAATACAGGACTTTTTAAAGGAAATGCATGGAATATGTCGAATGGATAATTAAGTTATACGTAATCTGATTAAGCAGCGGGAAGTGATCGAGTGATTGAAATGCAGGATGTGTGGAAGACCTATACTAATGGAACCCACGCACTTCAGGGAGTATCGGTCAAAATTGACCGTAATGAATTCGTATACGTAGTCGGCCCGTCCGGGGCGGGTAAATCGACTTTTATGAAGCTTATTTATAGAGAAGAAGTACCGACCAAGGGGCAAATTTCAGTTAATGGATTTAATATCGGGAAGCTCAAGCAGCGTAAAATTCCCTACGTTCGTCGTAACATCGGAGTCGTTTTTCAGGATTTCCGGCTTTTGCCGCGTTTGACGGCCTATGAGAATGTCGCTTTTGCGATGGAAGTCATAGAGGCTCCCAAGAAGCTGATTCGCAAGCGGGTGCCGGAAGTGCTCGAACTGGTTGGCTTGAAAACGAAAATGAATCGTGAGCCTGCCCAGCTTTCTGGTGGGGAGCAGCAACGCGTAGCTATCGCACGGGCTATCGTCAACAATCCGTCCGTGATCATTGCCGATGAGCCCACAGGTAATTTGGACCCCGAAACATCGTGGGAGATCATGCAACTGCTGGACGAAATTAATTTTCGCGGCACGACCATTGTTATGGCGACACACAATAAGGACATCGTAAACTCTATGCGTAAACGCGTCATTGCCATCGAAAATGGCAACATCGTAAGGGATCAGGTGAGAGGGGAGTACGGATATGACTTTTAATACCTTCTTGCGTCATGTGCGGGAAGGTTTCAAAAATATATTCCGCAATGGCTGGATGTCCGTGGCATCCGTCACCTCGATTGTTGTGTCACTGCTTATACTGGGCGTGTTTATTATGCTGGTGCTCAACGTCAATTCCTTGGCTGACCAAGCGGATGGCCAGGTGGAGGTTAACGTATTTTTGGAGCTGAATGTGGAGCAAAGCATGCGTGAAACGCTACAAAAGGAAATTGCGGCAATGCCGGAAATTAGCAAAACCACCTTTATCACCAAAGCTCAAGGCTTGGAGGAGCTGCGAAAAGATTTGGGAGACAGCGGCAAGGAGCTGCTGGAGGGTTTTGATAAGGACAGCAATCCGCTTCCAGACAAAATCGTTGTAGAGGTCATTGAACCGACGACGGTCCCATTTGTGGCTGAGAAGATTGAGAAGCTGAACACGATACATCCGGAGAAACCGATTTTAAAGGTCCGTTACGGAAAAGGCACCGTAGAAACGCTCTTCACCATTACCAAGCTCATCCGTAATGTGGGCTTTGTATTCGTAGCTGGATTGGGGCTTATGTCCATGTTCCTGATTTCGAATACGATCCGCGTGACCATTTTGGCACGACGCAAAGAGATTGGCATTATGAAACTGGTTGGTGCGACCAACTTTTTTATACGATGGCCGTTTTTTATTGAAGGTGCGCTTATTGGCCTGATGGGTTCCGTGATTACCGTAGGTATTTTGTTTGCTGGTTATCAGCGTTTGCTTACAGCCGTTCAAGGAGATATTGCGCTGAGCATGTTGAAGCTTATGCCGCTTCAGGGCGTTTGGATTCAATTGAGTGCCTTGCTAATCATTTTGGGGATGCTCGTCGGGATTGTAGGCAGTACCCTGTCCATGCGCAAGTTCTTGAAAGTATAAGATTCATTGGTGGATGTCACAGTCGGTATTCTTTAGAACGGGGAAGCCGGTGTTATTTTGCGATAAAGGATGGGGAGTGCAAGTTGAAAAAAACAGGATCTGTGTTGGCCGCTACCCTGGTAGCCGCATTGCTAATCCAGCCCTCTGACGGATATGCCAAAAGCATGCATGAAATCAATTCGCAACTGAATCAATTGGAAAAGCAGGCCCAATCTGCCAAGCAACAGCAGGAAAAGGCAGCTCAAGATAAACAGTATGCCCAACATTACAAAAATAAAACCGTGCAAAACCTGAAAATGGTACTCGACCAGATTAACAGCGTCAGCGACCAATTGACTCGTGTAGCAGTTCAGATTGATCAAACCGAAGATAATCTGCGTGCAACCAAAAAAGATTTATCTGAAGCCATTGACCGCATCCAGGCACGTGAAAAGATGCTGGAAACCCGTGTGCGCTTGATGTATACGGACGGAACTGTTTCGTATATGGACGTGCTTATGTCTTCGGCCAGCTTTAGCGATTTCCTCAGCCGGGTCGATTCCCTGAAAACGATCGTGGAGCAGGACCAAATCCTGCTGGACGAGCATAAAAAGGACAAGGCTCTGGTAGTCAGCAAGAAGAAGCAACTCGACACAGAATATAAAAATGCCAAGAAGCTGTATGCCCTCAAACAGGGCGCCAAAGCTGAGCTGAATTCGAAGGAGCAAGAGAAGCAAAGACTGATAGCCAATTATGATCATGATATTGCTGAGTCGGATGAAATCAGTGAAGAGCAAAATGATATGCTGGTAGCCCTCGCTAACAAACGTGTGGGTCTGGTGCAGGAGAAAAACAAGCTCAGAGCGGAGCAGGCTGCCAAAGCAGCACGTGCTAGAGCGGCTGCACGTGCTGCTGAAGCCAAGCGATATGCTTCTTCATCCTCAGGCGCAGGCTCCAATTCCAGTCATGCGGCAGCCAGTACGTATACGGGTGGATCGGGCACGTTGGCTTTGCCTGTATCCAATTACCGACTCTCATCTACGTTTGGTATGCGGGTACATCCGATTACCGGCAAGCTTAAAGGCCATACAGGCATTGATATGGCGGCTTCACAGGGAACCGATATTCATGCAGCAGAAGATGGTGTTGTCATTGTTGCGGAATGGTGGAGTGGCTATGGCAATACGGTCGTGATCGATCACGGAGACGGATTATGGACTCTGTACGGACATATTCGCAATGGCGGTACGGTGGTACGTACAGGACAGACTGTGAAACGCGGTCAAAAAATTGCAGAAGTTGGTTCGACGGGCAATTCAACAGGACCTCACTGCCATTTTGAGGTGCGCGAGAATAACAAACCAGTAAATCCGATGAACTATCTATAGTTGAAAAAGGGAAGCCCTATTTGTAGCCAATGCGGCTGTAGATAGGGCTTTACCTTCATAGCTTGATACCCGGTGCAGAACATGTGCATTGAAACACGGAGTAGGATACAATTAACATATTCCGTACAAGCTAGTCGTATACTGCGTGGATGGATATGCGTTGTAAGGCAATAGTATACAAGATCAATAGAAGGCGGTGGACGATTAGATGTTGAAAAAAAGTACAGCGGTACTCTTGATGGTGATTGGGCTGCTTGGCGGTAGCCTGCTCACTTTTGCTTATACTGGAACGACGACAGTGGGAAGCAGCGCTCTGGGCGAAGGATTGCTGGCGAGCATGACAGGTAGCAGTTCCACCTCCAGAAGTGATATCCGCAAAATCGAGACAGCGATGGATCTGATCCAGGGGCAATATTATCAGGACGTCGACCGTACCAAGCTGGTGGACGGAGCCATCAATGGTATGATGGAATCGCTCGGCGACCCATATTCCTCTTATATGGGCAAAGAAACAGCACAGCAGTTTGAACAGTCCATTGAAGGCTCCTTTACCGGAATCGGGGCTGAGGTAGCGGCAGAAAACGGAAAAGTGGTCGTAGTAACGCCAATTAAAGGCTCACCGGCCGAGAAGGCGGGACTGCGTTCCAAGGACATTATTTTGTCTGTTAACGGCGAAACGCTGGATGGTCTGGATTTGAACAAGGCCGTTTCCAAAATACGTGGACCTAAAGGTAGTCAGGCCAAGGTCAAAATTCAGCGCAACGGTTCTCCTGATTCGTTGGAATACACCATTACCCGTGACAGTATTGATATGGAAACCGTGACAGCTCATATGGAAAGCGGTGGTGTAGGTGTCATCACGATTACCCAGTTCTCCTTGAATACAGCAGAGCGTTTTAAAGAAGAACTCGCGAAGCTGGAAAAACAGGGACTTAAAGGGCTCGTCATCGACGTGCGTAATAACCCGGGCGGCGTACTTTCCGTCGTGATTGATATCGCACAGCAATTTGTACCTGCTGGCAAAACGATTGTACAAGTGGAAGACAAGAATCAGAAGCGTGAAGAAGAGAAATCCAAAGGATCAAGTAAGAAATATCCGGTGACGCTGCTCATGAATAAAGGTAGCGCAAGCGCATCCGAAATCCTGGCAGGCGCTCTCCAGCAATCGGCTGGCGCAGTATTGATCGGGGAAAATTCCTTTGGTAAAGGTACTGTACAAACCAGCTATGACAAGCAAATGGGCGACGGTAGTCTGCTCAAAATCACGATTGCCAAATGGCTGACGCCAAATGGAACGTGGATTCACAAAAAAGGAATTAAACCGAATATTGCGGTGGATCAGCCTGAATTCTTCACAGCAGCGCCACTCAACAAGGAAAAGCCGTTGAAATACAATATGAATAGCGGCGATGTGAAAAATGCGCAAATCATTCTGCAAGGCTTGGGCTACAAGCCAGGCCGCGAGGACGGCTATTTTGATAAAGTGACGGAAAGCTCCGTTCTTGCTTTTCAAAAACAGGCGAAGCTGACGGTTAACGGTGTGATTGATGCGAAGACAGCAGCGGCGATGGAAGCCAAGCTGATCGAAAAAATCCGCGATCCGAAAAATGACAATCAACTCAAGCAGGGGATTGAAGAGATTCGGAAGGAAATGAAGACCAGCGCAGCGAAATAATAATAAGGCTACAACAAAGGGGGCTGGAAACAGCCTCCTTTTATTGTGGGATTTATTTGCAGTCTGCCGGATTGTCTTCCCTACGTTGGCAATTTCATATAGAATAAATGGATATGAAATGTACGTGATCCGCTAAACAGCGGGCCAGGGGCATAAGGAGTGTGAATGAACTTGGAATGGGCTTTACAATGGGGATGGAGCGTTCTAAATGCTTGCTTGTACCTGCTTTTGCAGCCGTTTTACTATATCTCAATACTCATTGTCGCGCTTGGCTATCGTCGGCAAATGCTGCTGGAGCGCAAGCTCTTTCATACCAGGCTGCACAATTGGCCGGGGGAAACGTGGCGTGTAGTCTGGAGTGGTCTAATTGCGGGGCTGGCCCTGTCTGCTCTGGGAATGTTCGTAAGTGTGCATCTGACCTCAGCCTCCATCGTATGCCTGTGGGTGACCACATTGCTGCTTATGCTGGTACGCGTGCGTTACCTGTGCCTTGCCTATTCGGTGGGCCTGCTGGGTGTAGCCCAGTTTGCTCTGAACGTGGCGGAGGGCTGGCAGCCTGAGGGAGCGCTTGGAACATCGGTGGCAGCCATCCGTGGATTGGATATTCCAGCGTTGCTGGTACTCGTTGCTGTGCTGCATGTGGCTGAGGCGCTGCTGGTTCGCTGGCAGGGAGGAAAGGCCGCAACCCCACTGTTCGTGGAGGGCAAGCGGGGAAGGCTGGTCGGTGGCTACCGGATGGAAGACCTCTGGCCCATTCCGTTGTTGCTGCTGGTTCCTGTTCAGGGAGGCTTTGCGCTTCCGTGGACGCCGCTGTTTGGTGATGGAACCGGATATATGCTGGCAGCCTTGCCTGTTCTTATGGGGTTCAGCAGCGTGACGTTAGGCCAGTTGCCACGCCAGAAGGCGGTGCTAACGTCCAACCGCCTGCTTCTCTACAGTGTAGCCTTGCTCCTGCTGAGCCTGCTGGCGGCGTGGTGGAGTCCGCTGACGCTAGTGGCAGCGTTGTTCTCCTTCCTCGCCCATGAGGCGCTGATCTGGTACGGCAACATGGAAGAGAGCCGTCTCAGCCCTATGTTTGTTCATCCGGAGCAAGGGTTGCGTGTACTGGCTGTGCTGCCGGATAGTCCGGCGACGGCGATGGGCATTCTGCCCGGTGAGGCTATTTACCGCGTCAACAGCGTCGTCGTGAACAGCCGCAACGAGCTGCATCAAGCCTTGCGGATCAACTCCGCTTTTTGCAAGCTGGAGGTACGCAACCTTCAAGGTGAGAGCAAGTTTGTACAGCGCGGTATGTACGATGGCGATCATCATCAGTTGGGAGTCGTGCTTGCACCGGATGCGGACGCAAGCTGGGCTGTATCCATACGTCCTGCCTCCATCTACCGGATTGTTGCCATGCGCTTGGGCGCACGACGGCGTAAAGGTGGACAGGCATCCAAGACGGAGAGTCCAAGTGTGGACACGATAGAAAAATAAAAATTACAGCGAGAGGGCAGTTTTATTTGACTAGATTTGAATAAGACTGTCCTCTTTTTATATTCAGACTGTAGCCTGCTTGAAATGACTATTCTGATCAAGATACAATGAATATGTAATGCGATATCTGGATGAACCGAATGCCTATTATGTGTGTCAAGCAGGGAGAGGGAAAGATGAATGCGATTCATTTTATTCGAGAGTATATCAGGCATCCACGCAGCGTAGGCGCTGTCATACCAAGCTCAAGACAGTTGGCCAAGCAAATTACCACACCAATCTACTTTGACCAGGCATCGTGCATCATTGAGTATGGCGCAGGTACCGGTGTGTTTACGCAAGAACTGATTAAGAACAAGCGCCCGGATACGCTACTGCTAGTGATTGAGGCCAATGAATCGTTTTACAAAACATTGCAAAGCAAGTACGGACACTTGGAGCAAGTACACGTCATTCATGGATCGGCCGAGCATGTAGCCCGGTATATGAAACAGTATCATGTCTCGAAAGTGGATTACGTCGTATCAGGACTCCCTTTTACCAGCTTGCCTGCCGCCTTATCCAGCCTGATTTTGGGACAAACGGCCGAAGTATTGGGTCAGGAGGGCAAATTTATTACGTTCCAGTATAGTAAGGTAAAACACAATTTCTTTCGTACCTTCTTTGGCAATATCCAGATCAAAAAGGTACATTACAACGTCCCGCCCGCCTATGTTTTCACGTGCAGTCTGTAATCGGTTAGCTATGTAGAGGATTAAAATAAATACGAATGTGAAAATACGGATTTCCATGAGAAGACCTGGTCAGCGTCATTAAGATGTTGAAAAGGTCTTTTTTTGTTGAGCGTTTAGGAAGAAAATTGTAACGCATTGCCCTTTCAAATGATCTAATAGATAAGCAACTTGAAAGGAGGACTCCTTTGAATATCGAGAGTGAGGTCAAAAAGGCGTAAGGCGGGGATAGACGAGCTTTTGTGAACATCATCAGAGAAGTGGAGAGCGACCTGTATGGAATGGCGCATTCTATCCTGCGAAATGAACAAGATAGTGCTGATGCTCTACAAGAAGCAATACTCAGGGCATACAAGTCTTTGGGTACACTACGGGATGGAAGTCTCTTTAAAACCTGGATGTATCGGATTGTAATCAACGAGTCGAATAAAATAGCTAACAAGCGTTCTCGCTCTGGTACGGTATCTGAGTTTTCACACCATCAAATGAGTATCCCAGGAGAGTATGAAAATATTGAATTGCATGAAGCAGTTGAGCAGTTGGAGGAGCCGATGCGAATCGTTATTATGTTGAGATACTTTTATGATCTGAATATTAAGGAGATTTCAAAAGCATTGGACATTTCAGAAAGTCTGGTTAAAACGCGTTTGTATCGTGCGCGGAAATCCCTGCTGCGCAAGTTATCAAATCCAGGAGAAAGGGGAACACCGATCCATGGAAGATATTAATCTGGATGATGAGTGGAAAACAGCTAAAGAATGCTCCCGCAACAAGCATGTCATTACCCCATATGTGCGTCAACGGCTGGAAACGGTATATAGCCAGATTGAAACAGGTTTTGTCTATCAAAATACGAATTCTGTGGATTCAGCCTCTCGTCGCCACAAATTCAAGAGAATCGCCCTGACAGCTTCTTTAGTTACAGTAATGAGCAGTGGAATGATAGCCCCAGCATTTGTTTCCCCTACGATAGCGAAATCGTTGTGGCAAGTTCCATTGGTAAACAGTGTCTTGCAATTGGCTAGTAACTGGGGAATTCCAACAGCAGGCGGGAGTGCATTTATGCGAGCGGGTGACTTGGGACTTCAGCAGGTCGAAGAAGCAGGACTTGTAACAAAAGTGGCGGCCAGCAGCACTCATAACGGAACCCAACTCCGTATCTCTCAAGTTGCTTATGATGGTGTCCGTATGGCTCTGACGCTGGAAAGTAACCGGGAGGACTTGGGCACAACGCTGCATGATCGAATTGAAGATATCACATTATGGTGCAATGGCAAACCATTTCAATTTGATGGCCCTTCGCTAATTACTAACTCTGGAGGCACTCCGGGTTCCGTCATCGTTTATTATAGTGATTTGGAAAGAATGTACTCGACAGGCAAAGGACTTCCTGACCCATTTAAACTAACGGCAGAAATACAAATTACAGGAATAAAACAGCCCTTTAAGCTTGAATTACCTGTGCAAAAGATTCCTTCTAAAAACTTGGTGCTCACACCTCGAATGGAAAAATCAAATGATTTTACCCGTTTGGTTGTGGAAAAATTAGAGATGACACCGATGTCTACCATGATCGTGACTAAGACCCATTACATAAGCCCAGGCCCGACTACGCATGGGAGTAAGGCATACGGGTATGGACTGGCTATGAATACACTAAGCTATGCGATTTTGGATGATAAGGGGCAGGAACAACAATGGATTAATGGGGATTTAGGACGTCCTGGAACTAAAACAAGGACAGGTATTCACCAAATCCTCGTAACTCCCTTTGAGAAAACACCCAAATTCATCACCATTAAACCCTATTTTAATGTAATCGGTCCGGGAGGCAAACCTGTATACAATGAACAAGGGAATTGGAAAAGAACATACCTGCCTGAACTGGAAATGAAAATTCCAATTGGAGAAAATAAGCTCAAGTAAGGTTTGAGTTTGAGGTAGATACGGAGAACTCTTCGGATGAAGTAGATCTGGAGAGTTCTTTCTGGAGATATAGGGATATGTTTAAATGCAAAATTTGTTTAAGGAATCATATTTTAAAATGTGACTTAACCTATATATTACATATGCTGGAACCTGTTAGATTTTGTGTGATCTACCGATTAATCTGAACTTTGTTAAAAGGGGATTTATATATGGTAAAACCGCTGATGTTCATGCGTTGGTGTGAGTATTATAAATTAAGTGATCGTGAAACAGATTTTATATCGTTTTTTATGATGAATTTCTCAGCCGCGCGATCAGGCAATCAGCCAAAGCTCAGGGATCAGTTCATCGAAATCCAGAAAAAAACCTTTCCCGAATACCCGTTTGATATTACCCCGGAAGAACTGGATTACCCCAAATTTGATGGATTGATGAAGCAGGTATTAAAAATTCATTTTGATACGGCGGAGCTGTTATATTCCTTCTATCTTCAAAAGCTGTGCGCCCCCTTGGCAGAATATATTTTATCCACTGGAGAATCAGAGCCTGCACGCATCTATTATGAGCTTATTCAAAAGGATAAGGTACGGTAGGGGAGAAGGGTATAAATCAAAAATTTTTCATGAGGAATGGTTTTTACTTTGAGATGATAAAAGCTATATACTGCAATATGACTTTTAAGTATTCGTAAAAGCATTGGAAGGCAATGCAGCATTCTTACACCACCATGTTTTAAATATAAATAGATAACCTATATAGCTAGAACAACCTTGTGGCGAATTCATGTTCTACTATATGGGTATCTGGAATAATCTATGTATATGGACCTTCGGTCCAACCAATGGTTCGATATGCAGGCTTGGTCGATAGAATGTATAGCAGAGCTGTACTATTACACAATTGTCAACAAGAAGCCGGTAACGGTACTACCATAATGCAAACGGCAAACCCATCATGTGCGGTGTGAATACGGCTGCTGCAACACTTGAAGATCCGGGCCAATTTTGGATTTCGGACGGAGAGGAGAACAAATTAATTTGCAGATTAGAGTAAGATGACGTTGTACCAGAACGATAAACTCGTTTGGGGTCAGGAGCCTTATAGCCTGACGGAGCGGCACTCGTATGGGTGCCGCTCTTTTCAAATTGAAAGGAGGAAAGCGGCATGAAGGCGAAAAATAGTAGTAGTATTATTTTGTCCAAGCGTTCCAAATGGCTACCTGTCGTCATGGCATGCACGATTATAGTAGGGGGGGCTCTACCGGCTCCAACTGTAGTTCACAGTCAAACGGCAAAGACCGTTACCATCAAAGTTGATACATCCAAGGATCGTAAGCCGATTAGCCCTTATATATACGGTACGAATCAGGATTTGGCAGGCGATGAGAATCTGACTGTCAGACGACTTGGTGGTAATCGAATAACCGGATACAACTGGGAAAACAATATGTCCAATGCAGGAAGCGATTGGAAGCAATCCAGTGATGACTATTTATGCAATAATGGCGGTCTGACACAAGCTGAATGTGAAAAGCCGGGAGCGGTGACGACTTCGTTTCATGATCAATCGCTGAAGCTTGGCACTTATACTTTAGTCACGCTACCGATGGCTGGTTATGTGGCCAAGGATGGAAACGGAAGTGTGGATGAAAGCGAAAAGGCCCCTTCTGCTCGTTGGGATCAGGTCGTAAACACCAAAAATGCGTCGTTCCAACTACAGCCTGATCTGAATGACAATCGGGTTTATGCGGATGAATTTGTCAACTTTTTAGTGAAAAAATACGGCGTTGCTGCAACAAAGACGGGTGTGAAAGGATATGCGCTCGACAATGAACCCGCTCTCTGGTCGCATACGCATCCGCGCATTCATGGTGAAAAGGTCGGAGCGAAAGAGTTGGTAGACCGGTCAGTAAGTTTATCCAAAGCTGTTAAAGCGGTTGACGCGGGTGCAGAAATTTTTGGCCCGGTTCTTTACGGTTTTGGCGCCTATAAAGATCTTCAAACTGCACCTGATTGGAATTCTGTAAAAGGCAGCTACAACTGGTTCGTGGACTATTATCTGGATCAAATGCGCCTCAGCTCGCAAGCCGAAGGCAAAAGATTACTGGATGTTTTCGATGTACACTGGTATCCCGAAGCGATGGGCGGAGGCATACGAATTACAAATGAGGTGGGCAACGACGAAACGAAGAAAGCGAGAATGCAAGCGCCACGTACTTTGTGGGATCCGACCTACAATGAGGATAGCTGGATCGCTCAGGGGAACAGCGAATTCTTGCCTTTACTGCCTCGATTGAAGCAGTCGGTGGATAAGTATTACCCGGGAACCAAGCTGGCTTTGACCGAGTATAGCTATGGCGGCGAAAATGATATTTCCGGTGGGATCGCTATGACCGATGTGCTGGGCATCTTGGGCAAAAACGATGTTTATATGGCAAACTACTGGAGGTTAAAGGAGGGTGCCAACAGCTACGTTAGTGCCGCTTACAAGCTTTACCGCAATTATGACGGAAAAAGCTCTACTTTCGGTGATATCAGCGTTAATGCGCAAACGTCAGATATTGTCAATAGCTCGGTGCATGCTTCCGTAACGGATGCATCCTACAAAGAACTGCACCTCGTTGTCATGAATAAAAGCATGGACAGCGCATTCGACGCCCAATTTGATCTTTCTGGGGAGACGACTTACGGTTCCGGTAAAGTCTGGGGCTTCGACAACAATAGCTCGGAAATTAAGGAAGCAGCGCCAATTACGCAAATTTCAGGCAACCGCTTTACCTATACCGTACCGCCTTTGACGACTTATCACATCGTGTTGACTGCCAGCAATGATACGTCTGTGCCACCTGAAAGCTTTGCGCTGAGAGCTGAGGCTGGCGACGGGAAAGTAGATTTGTCCTGGGACGCTTCCAACGGAGCTGTGGGTTACAGTGTACAGCGTGCAACGTATGCAGACGGTCCTTTTGCTGCTGTAGCCTCCAACTTGATCGAAACGTCTTATACGGATACTAACGTAACGAACGGCACTTCTTACTATTACAAAGTAACCGCCAAAACCAATGCAGGAATGAGCAATTCCAATGTCTTGAAAGCGGTTCCGCAGGCGCCTGTAAACGGCCCGGTTCGCTATGAAGCCGAAGACGGCACGCTGAAGGGAACCATTGTGGAATCCAGCGGGACCGGCTTCTCCGGTACTGGTTACGTAACTAATTTCCACAATGCAGGGGATTCCCTGACGATGACGATTCAGGCAGAGGCGGCAGGCTTGTACAATCTTGCAATCGGCTACCGTTCTCCTTATGATGACAAACGCACGAATTTCTCTTTAAACGGCAAAGCGTCTGGTGAGCTGGTGCTTTGGAAATCGGCTGATTTTAAAGAAGCTTCCGGTGGCAAGGTTCTGTTGAATGCAGGGGCGAATACGATCGGTTTTGAAACGGGCTGGGGCTGGTACGATATCGACTACGTCAAGCTGGAGCCAGCTGCTGACCGTCCACCGCATGCGGTAACCAAAACGCTCATCAATCCGAATGCGACGGTAGAAGCAAAAGCATTAATGAACTACCTGGTTGATCAATACGGGAAGAATATGCTTTCCGGTCAAGAGGATATGCCCGAAATTGATTGGCTTCAAGCAAATGTAGGTAAAAAGCCGGCTATTGCGGCGCTTGACCTGATTGACTATTCGCCAAGCAGAGCGGAACACGGTCTTCGTTCCACAGAGACGGAAAAGGCGATTGAATGGGATAAGCAAGGGGGCATTGTTACCTTTGCATGGCACTGGAACGCGCCGAAAGGTCTTATCGATACGCAGGGAAAAGAATGGTGGAGAGGCTTCTATGCCGATTCGACTACATTCGATATAGAATATGCGATGAATAATCCAGAGTCCGAAGATTATAAATTGCTTATTCGCGACATCGATGTGATTGCAGGGCAATTGAAGAAGTTGCAGGATGCGAAAGTTCCTGTCCTGTTCCGTCCTTTACACGAAGCGGAAGGCAAATGGTTCTGGTGGGGCGCTAAAGGTCCTGAGCCTGTTAAGAAATTGTATATTTTGATGCACGACCGTTTGACTCATGTGCACAAATTGAACAATCTGATCTGGGTCTGGAACTCTGTTGCTCCCGATTGGTATCCGGGAGACGACTATGTGGATATTTTGAGCTTCGATTCTTATCCGCAAGCAGGCGACTACAGTCCGCAAATTGCAAAATATGAAGACCTTGTTACATTGGGCAAAGACAAAAAGTTAGTTGCCATGAGCGAAAATGGACCTATCCCGGATCCTGACCTGATGAAGGCGTATCAAGCCCATTGGAGCTGGTTCGCTACATGGTATGGGGATTTCTTGAGAGACGGCAAACAAAACAGTCTTGAGCATCTGAAAAAAGTGTATAATCATCCGAACGTCATTACGCTTGAAAAGCTCCCGACTAACTTAAAAACATATGGTATTACTGAGCAGCCGTCAGTACCGGGCAGCTTCACGCTGAACGCAGCAGGCGAAACAGCGAAAGTAAAGCTGAGCTGGACAGCATCGGCGAATACGGCAAGCTATGAAGTGAAGCGTTCGACAGCTGAAAATGGCGCGTTCGCCACAGTAGCGAGCGATGTATACGGAAGCAGCTACACCGACACAGCCGTAACGGCAGACACGACGTACTACTACCAAGTCGTAGCGAAGAACGATGCAGGACAAACGGTTTCGAACACGGCTAGCGCAGCGCCGAAAGCGGATGCTCAGGAGCCGACCAAGGGACTGTTGCTCCAGTATCGCGCAGCGGATACCAATGTGAACGACAATCAATTGAAGCCGCATTTCCAAATTTTAAACAAAGGTACAACCTCCGTACCGATCAACGAGTTGAAAATTCGCTACTACTACACGATCGACGGCGACCGCGCGCAGACATTCAACTGCGACTATGCCGCGCTGAGCTGCTCGAAGCTGAATGGCAAGCTGGTTAAAATGGATAAATCTGTAACAGGTGCTGATTACTATTTGGAAGTCAGCTTCAACTCGAATGCAGGCGTGTTAGCACCTGGAGGAAGCACGGGCGAAATTCAAACCCGTATTCATAAAACAGACTGGTCGAACTATAATGAAAGTGACGATTACTCGTATAAAGGCACGCAAACTTCATATGCTGATCATACAAAAGCTACGTTGTATCATAATGGCGTACTTGTTTGGGGAACCGAACCGACAGCTAATTAAGACAAGCGTCCGTTATACGGCAACATGTGAATCAACCGATTTTTTGCCAAGAGAGGGGGCATTACGTTCTTCTCTTGGTTTAAGCCACCAGTTTCTATGGAGAGTCTTTAAGATCATATGCAATTAGACTAGGCCAATCTTACAGGATTGGTCTTTTTTATTGATTATTTTGTAAAAAAAGAAATGATTTGTTTATTTTTATCGTTCTTGTAACACATCAAGAATTACAATGGAATTAATTAGAAGAAAGGAGGTGGGGAAATGAAAAGGTTGATATCTTGATGTCTATAATAGCTTGGAAGTTCAATGTTTGATTAGTAAAGTACTAATAGCTTGAGAACAACAGAAACGTAGTCACAGACATAAAGCAAGGCATTTAGTAGCTTAGAAAGAAGACTATTAAAGAGGAGAAATGACAAATGAAAAAAGCCATCTTAGCATTATCAATTTCTGCGCTAGCGTTATCATTAGGAGGAGTAGCTGCCGCTTCACCAGTAAGTTCAACGGCATCAGATGTAAAACCAGCAACAGTGACAGTAACTTTTGAACTTGCAACAGGAGAAAAAGCACCCATTACAAAGCAGGATAGTCCCGTACTTCGTTTAGGCATAGGTAGCACATATAAAATGGAAGGTTCAAATTGGATGATTTTGTACGGAAGTGATGTTGTCGAACTTCATGGCAATAAGGCTAAAATGATAGGTTACGGAACAGCTCAAGTGGCGGCATATAAATCTAATGGAGACAAACTTGGGGTTTATACTTTTAAGGTTGAAAGATAGTATTTGTATGCAGTGAAGGAGGTGAAGTACGCTTCACTTCCTTCACTTACTTAATTTTTATGGATTAATTGGGTAAGTAATTTCTAAATCAGGGAAATACTCCTTTTTTGGATTTCCATCTTTCCCTAGTTCGAATTTACTCCTATCACCCTTTTTTAAGATAGATTTGTAAACCTTTATAGTAATTTCTTTGGGAAGAGAGAGGAAAGGTTCAAATCGTGAATCATTTATCAGAACGTTGCCATCAGTTGCACTCCAACCATTGTTGCTAATAAAATTTAGTTGCTTTCCTTTATCATCGTAAATTTCATAACTCAAGAACAAAGGAAGTGACGAAGAAATTTTTGAATTAGCAGGTAGCTTTATGCGAGTTGTGATGCTGGTTGTAATCGGCGTGAGCTCAACTTTTTCTAGAGTATAGTCAATGTTTTTATACTCTCGCTTAAGGGATGGTGTAAAAACTAAGTTATTATTAGTATTCTTTTCCACAGGAATTTCTATTTTAAATGGCTGCTTAATGCCGGAGACAGGCATGGAAATTGTTAAATCAAACTTATCTGGAAAAGGTTTTCCTCCTTGATTACGTAAATCTGAAAATTGTATAATGGTTGAATTCGAATTTTTTCCAGGTATCGTATATGAGTCAATGGAGCTGCTGGTGTTTGTAGGTACATAAGAAGAATTAATTTCTTCGCCATTAATGGAAAGTATTAAATCATCAAGTAATAAGGGTAATTCGGTGTTTAAAAATCTTTTATCGGAAGTTTTTCGCTCTAATGCTATAGATACTCGTGTTCCGTCGAATATGACCTCTGGTACGCTGAGAGTCAGACCATCATGGGTGTCACTAAGATTTGGTTTTGACAGGATTCCCTTTTCATCTGCCGTTTTTAAACCAAGATCACCTGCCAACTGAAATATAGAATCCATTCCTGGAATCTGTTTAATGGATGCAGCCATTGTTGGAGAAATAAATCCAGTACCAACGACAAGTGTAAAGCACATCGCAAGCAAAGCAGAAGTACCGACAATTGCATTGCGTAATCTTTTTGGTCGAGTGGTAATACGCTTATATCGTTTTCCTTCTACTTTCCCATAGCGCTCCATCGTTTTATCAATTAAATCCACTTGTAATGGAGTATCCCGAATAAGCTTTTGTAAATGCTCGATTTCTTTATCTTCCGGTTTTAAAGGAATGTTCATACTTTTTTCCTCCCTTTTCCTTTTGGTGAATTAGTTTTTTACGGAGTCGCTCATATTTTTTTCGGATGGTTGATGGTTTTAGTTCCATAATTGTAGCAATCTCTTCATAGCTGTATTCCTCCAGTGAGCGTAACAATAAGATTTGTCGCTCTTCTAACGTTAGCTGATCCATTAACTCGTGAATTAAATCTGTATATTCGTGTATTGGTTGTTGCTTCAGGTTCAATTTATACTGGATGAAGGATTTAAACGTTCTAGTGTTTCTTTTTAATAAGTCATTACAGTGATTTTGAGCGATTTTGTATAGCCAAGCTGAAAAGGAAACTGTAGGTACAAAATGATGGATGTACTCAAGCCCTTTGATGAATATTTCTTGAGCAGCATCTTCCGCTTCTTCCTGATTTTTAAGTAAATAGTAGCAATATAAAAAGATCTGTTGTTGATAACGCCGTATGATATGTGTGTATGCTTGTTTGTCGCCCGTTTGTACCTGTTCTATTACAAGGTTGATATCTGCATCTTGCTTATTTACATGTAGTTTTTCCATTAGCTTCCCTCCTTTCTGCCTATATAACTGAAAAAGGGATGTATTTGTGACATTCAAATAAAAAAACTTAAAGATTGCTTTTAATGCTTCTCTTCATGTACTTCATTCAATTTTTCAATTATCACGGGATTCGTTAAAAAAAGACTTCTTTCTAAGGCATCATAAATTAGAGTGAGTATATAAACCATTTATTTCTCTTTTTTCACACTATTGTATTATTTTAAGATTACTTATAGGACGTATTTTACATAAAAAGAAACATTATTCATATGATTGAAACTCAATGAGGGGGATTGACATGGAACATACACCTACGATCCGCTCAAAGATAGAGACAGAATTGAAGCAAAGAGGCTATAGTTTTAGCAGCTTTAGTAAAATATCTGGAATTAACCGTGGTACATTCAGTACCATGCTGAACAGCAACCCGCCCAAGCCGATCTCCGTTCGGCAGATGGATCTGATTACCAAGGCGTTGGGATATCCTGATGACTGGCTGTATGAGTTGTACATAGACGAATGCTTTTACGAAGGAAAAGGGCACTGGAAACGGATTAAGCCCTTTTTATTGCGTTGTGTGGAATTAGGAAGACAGGACTTCATCCAAAAGGTATTGTCGAGGCTGACAGAGGATTTGTCCTATGTGCCGACCATATTTGAGTTTGCAGAAAAATTACATTCCGAAGGCAGAGAAAAGGAAGCGATCCCTTTTTATGAATGTGTAATCGAAAATGAAAAATATCGTCATTCGGAGCGGCTGGCTATAAGTCAATATAAAAGGTTTAAAGCTTATACAATGTCTGACTTGGAAAAGAGTCTTGAGTTTGTAATGGAATTTACACCATATCGTAATCTGCTTCCTGAGCATTATCAGTTGGAGGCGATTCACAAGATCACAAATATATATTTTTACTTGCACAAATGGGATGAGGTAGAGAAGTATGGTCATGAATTAAAGAAGCTGGCTAACGTAATCTATATGGATCGGCAAATAAGTAAGGAAAAAAGAAGAGCAGATCATTGCTCACGTGCAGAAAGGCATTTGGTATTTTACTACGGTTATGGATTCCTTTCTGTCTCAACAGCTTTACAAAAGAAAGGATATATTAAGGAGGCAAAGGCAGAGCTTGAGGGCTATGCAGATTTAAGTTGGTTTAAAGGGCTTGATTTAGAAGGTGAAGCAGATGTAGAGCAATTCCGTTTGTGGGCTAAAGCCAACTCGTATACTTTAGATTTACTATTGGGTAATAGAGATATCCTTCCTGAGTATATTGCTTTCCTCGAAAATCACCCTGAAGAAGTAAGTTCCGGACTCATAACTATACTAGAAGCTGCCAATAAGTATAATTTTGATGTAGACTCTATCATTGACAAATACTCAGAGCGAATAAAGAGGTTACAAGAGTCTGAGGATGTTAAACAAATGACCTATTATTATTGTTACATGTATCAGCTTGCCATTTACCATTACAGACGTGGTAGAATATTAAAAGGGCAAAAGGATACCCTTGATTATCTTTCTTTATCCAAGCAAAGAAATTGGTTTAAGCCACCAGTTTCTATGGAGAGTATTCAAAATCATATGCAGTTAGACTAGGCCAATCTTACAGGATTGGCCTTTTTTATTGATTATTTTGTAAAAAAAAGAAATGATTTGTTTATTTTTATCATTCTTGTAACACATCAAGAATTACAATTTCTTTAGAGCTGGTGGGAAGGAGGATAGGCTTTTAAGATGAATAACCATGTATGATTTAAAGTAGTTGGCTCAGTGGATGAAGGGACGACTATCAGAAGGAACTTGCTAAAAGGAACTTGCATTTTAACAAAGGAGCTAAAACCACTTGTTTGAAAGGAGTTCGTAGGTATTGAAATAGTTTTATAGAGGTGCCGATCTGTTGTGTACCTCATGCTCAAAGGACATAAGGTAGTGTCGCATTTTGGAATAAATTATCTTGTATTTTTTATTAGACGATCCAAAACCAAACCAACAAGATACCAGAAACCTAGTGTAGTTAGGTAAACAACGGCTATTGGAATATCTGCTTCTCTCACAAATCTAAATGATTCATACATCCAAACCAACGGGCTAATGATAGCCAATAGTATATTATAGTCATCATAGCCCAAAACGTTTACAATAATTACTAAAATCGAGATTATAACCAACCAAAAGCGAAATGATTTCATTGACCATACCTCCAAACAAATATTTACAGTTAACATAACATATAGTCGTCATAGTCGCAAAAAAATAATACAACTAAGTATACACTTACTTCTTGGATAGTATGAGTTAATTTTCATTAAACATGAAAGAAGGTCAAGTGATGAAAATAAATAAGACGGTTGTAACAATCGGGACTACCATTCTCTTAATTTCCTCTGTCGTTCCTGCTGCTCTAGCGTTAAATGCTGCCTCAAAAGAATCAACAGGCTTTGTTAAACCAACTATATCGTCGCTTAAAGATTTAGATCATGTCGAAGTATTGAAATCGCTCAATAACGCTCAAACAGTCAACTTATCAGTGTATGGTGATTCAGATAGCCGGGGAAAACAAACTGAATATTTGAAAACATTAAATGGTAATGAGTTATTCGAGACACTTGGTGAACTTTCCATTTATGACGAGCCAAATTTTGAAAAATATGCAGAATCCATTTTACCCTATTTAAAAAAACAATGGCAGGGAAAAGTGCCTGCTGGAGTCTCAGATATCTTAACTCACCAAGAGTATAATTCAAAATTAAGAGCGTTTATTATAGATATACTGGCTAATGGTAACAAATTGGATAATAGAAGTCTCGAAAAGATTAAAACCGTTGTAGAAAATAAGAGTGAGGACGAAAATCTTCGAAGATATGCTTTATTGCAACTGGAGCCACAAAAAGATGCTGCATTAAGTGCTGAAGAAAAGTCTATTAATTTGAAAGCAATATTTGATGATTCTAATGAATCTGTTCAAGTAAGGTCCGCGGCAATTACAGCTATGCGGAGGTTAAACGATCCTGATTTTAAAGTGGTCTTATCTTCTTTAAGCAAAAGTGAGAACGCGAATGATCCTTTACTTCGCACTTTGGTTACAAGCGCTGCAAAAGCCGGAGAGCTAGAAAATTATACGGAAGTTGTGAAGAAAATTCTTAATGAAACTAAGGATGAGCAAGTTTTTGGAAGTACAATATACGCGCTTGGTGTTTCTGGTGGTGAGGAAGCAGTAAGTCTAGTTGTACAGCATCAGGGAAAGTTTAAGGGAAATGCAGAGGAAGTCGGTAAATACTCCTTATTAAGAAATTTGAATACCATTTCATCCATGTTAAAGAGCCAATCTGATGATGAAATCATAACAGCTTTGAAAGCGTCAGAGATTATCAATTATGGAGAAGCATACCCTCGCATAAAGGAAATCCATAAAAATTCTAAAAACTCAGAGGTTATCAAAGCAGCAGAACACGCTTTAGAGGCGATTATACCGGAGAATCTTGTTGATGAGTTTAATACTAAGAAGTGGGAGGGGAAATAATAATGCATAATATTTCGCTTCTAAATAAAAAAGTACTGATAGCTATACTACTTCCACTATTAGTTTTACTAGGAACTAGTTACACTCACGCGGCAGATAGAGGTGATGCAGGATATAGAGAGGGGGGATGGCTTACGTTTGGAAGTGACCATGGTGGCGTACGCGGAAATAGTGGTGTGGTTTATGAAATTAAAGGTTATTGGGGTAGTGGAGTTGTATTGAGTGATTTTGATAGCTTTAAATCTGGTAAAACGTTTTACGGATTTTATACCAATCCTTCTATAACAGATACTAAAAGAAGCTATATTATAAGCATGGTTGCTGCAATGAGCGCCGACCCGGAGATTACTTATACTGCTCAAGCGCAACTTATGCACGACGATCATCGCTCATCAGCATATGTCCATGTTGATGAAATCACAGATATACGTTGCGATGGAGTTATCGAGTATGCCTATGAATATAATGATGTTTATGTTTGGGGGCCATCTAGTACTGGAACAAACTCAGGGAATCCAACAGATTTTGATATATCAACTAAAGTAAATGTACAATACCATGCAAATTTAGGATATGATGAGCCTTGGATTGAAGTTAGTCCAAGGGTACAGCGTGGAGCGGCAACCGTAAATAACCCTACTAGATGGACTCAATTACGCCCAAGAACCTCGTAAAATCACATGATTTAAACTGATAGAGTACTATATAATATTTCAATGAAGATATTCCACTATTCTATCTGACTCCATTCGGTATAGAAACAATCAATTTTATTTAAGGCTTCTTCATATGGATTCCATAAAGGAGCTAACATTGCGCCTGCTTACCAATGACAGCATAAGTGCCAGTGCCGGAGCTGCGTTGGTATCTTTAGGAACAGACTTGCTTGCTTCAAACTTGGACAACTATAACGGTTCACGCGGTACTACGCTCAATCTACACTGGTTGCCAGCTCCTTATTACACGGTTAATTCCAACTAAGATTTGCACTAAACACCTTACTTTTACTATAATATTGTATATACTGTAAAAGAAGGGGCAGGTGATTATGAACCCAATTTTTTATGTCACTGCTTTTCTTATGGTTTATGCTCTTTTGGGCGTTGCTGCTGTCCTGTTCATATTTAAGCGTTCAAAGCAGCCAGCACGAAGAAGTGCCCAATTCGTTGTTGGTCTCATTGGATTGGTGGCATTGTATGCGCTTATCAAAGCTTTTAACAATGCTGGCAGCTCCGATTCATATCCTTATTTTGCCATATTGGTATTTGTGATTGTTGCAGCAGCAGCATCCAAGTATCTCAGAAGAAAAAGTAATTAGCTCCATACGCGTTCCTGGGGAAGTTCAATTTCCCCAGGAACGTTTTTATTTTTTCAGGGAAGCGTCCTCTGCCGATTCTTTTTTTATCTCCAGCTTTTGGCTCCTTCGTTTCGTTATTGCTTTCATGCTACTTAACTTCTTTTTATCTGTTCAACTAACTATAGCCGATCCACAGATTCAATTTATATTGGATGAAGGATTTAAAAGTTATGTACTTCATTAAACTTTTCAATTATCACGGGAATCGTTAAAAAAAGACTTCTTTCTAAGGCATCATAAATTAGAGTGAGTATATAGACCATATATTTCACTATTTACGTGATTCTGTATTGAAATGAATTACCTTTAGGATAGAGTTTACATATAAAGTATCACTGATGATATGTCTAAAACTTATTGAGGAGGATTAGCATGGAACATACACCTACGATCCGCTCAAAGATAGAGACAGAATTGAAGCAAAGGGGCTATACATTTAGCAGTTTTAGTAAAATCTCCGGTATTAACCGTGGCACATTCAGCGCCATGCTGAACAGCAACCCGCCGAAGCCGATCTCCGTTCGACAGATGGACTTGATTACCAAGGCATTGGGTTATCCTGACGGTTGGCTATATGAGTTGTACATAGATGAATGCTTTTATGGAGGAAAAGGGCATTGGAAACGGATTAAGCCGTTTCTGTTGCGTTGTGTGGAATTAGGAAGACAGGACTTCATTCAAAAGGTATTGTCGAGGCTGACAGAGGATTTGTCCTATGTGCCGACTATATTTGAGCTTGCAGAGGAGCTACACGCAGAAGGAAAGGAAAAGGAATCAGTTCCTTTTTACGAGTGTGTAGTACAGAACGAAAGATATTACCATTCAGAGCGGCTAGCAATTAGTCAGTATAGGTTATTTTCTTACTCTTTAAGCAAAGATTTAGAGAAAAATCGCCAACTGGCTATAAAATTTGCTCCTTATCGTAAAAATTTGCCTGAAAATCATCAACTGGACGCTCTTTTAAAGCTGGTAAACGTATACTTTCAAGCTTATGACTGTGAGACAACTATGCAATATGCGAAAGAACTTGAGGTAATTGCCACAAATGTTTATCAGCAGCAGATTCAAGTTAGATTAAAAAATCGTGAAGTTAAACCTCTAAATACAGAAAGACATCTAATCGTATATTTTGGTCAAGCTTATTTAATGCAGGGGAATGCCCGCGAAAAGCAAGGACTATATGAAGAAGCAATGGAATTCATACCTTACTATGCAGATTTGACTGGTTTTGAAGGACTGGATGAAATGGGAATTTTAGAGGCGAGGAAATTTGAAATGTGGGCAGAAGCAAACCGCTTAAATTTAGAAATTCTAATGGGAAATATGGCTAGTTTGCCTGCCTATGTCGATCTTCTTAAAAGTAATCCTGCAGAGATACTTCAGGGGCTACTAACCATTATGGAATCGGCCAATAAATACAATCACTCTATAGACGATATTCTGCTCCTTTTTGCAGAAAATATTAATGAGTTTAGGGACTTGCGTACAAATATTTCTTATTATCATACAAATTACAATCTGGTGACCTATTCCCGTTTTTTTCTTGAGCTTAGTCGCTACTATTTTAATAAAGGGAGCTACTCTGAGGCGATCGACAGTATGTTGAATAGTCTCAAAGCATCCTCACAGTTAAACGATAAGGCTTACTATATCAAGTCCATTACGTTGTTGTTTGAGAAATATAAAGATCATTCGACACAGGAGCAACGGGCAGAATATGAAAAAGTGCTTAAAGAAGTAGAATATAACATCAAGCATATGACTTCTTAGAACATAAAAGGGCTATGTAACCTACTACTAAGGTAGAGTAACATAGCCCTTTTGAAATATTATGTTCATGACCAATCGGGAAAAAATTAATTATTTTCGTTATTCGCTGGATTAATCGGGGTTACTTGCTGTAAGCCCGCTTTCTGAAGAGGTGAACAGTTCCTTCAATATCCGATATGCCTTATTTTGATCAGCTTCATTCTGCTGGGAGAGTAAATGAACACATTCCCATATCCAGGGCTGACTTTTGAGTTCTTCATATGGATTGAAGTCAAAAAATGCGAATACGTTTGTTCCCAAGGGTTCGGCTATTTTCTCTAGTGTTTTGATCTGTACATTGACCTCACCACGCTCCAACTTGCCGATATAGGAACCCGTTGAATCGGATGCTTCCGCCAGTTGTTCTTGTGTAATACCACGCAACGTCCGAAATTGGCGAATTTTCGCTCCTATGAGTTTTGTTGTTTCCATAGACATCCACACTCCTATAATATGAGTGTAGACAAAGGGACTTCAGGCGTGGAGGTAATTGAATTGCCTAAATAATATAATATTAAGTTCTTGTAAAGACTATTAAACACACATTAAATTCCATTATATATTAAAACGGTGTAAAAAAAGGGGTTGACCATCATCCAGTTTATTCATATAATTTCTAGTATATTGTAATTGTTCGTCGAGGATGGTGATTTTAAAAAAATCATCTGAATACACCGGGGGTGTTTTTATTGGAAAATGCAACCACGATCCGCTCGGAAATTGAGAAAGAATTAAAACTTGGTGGTTACACTTTTAATAGTTTTGGACAAGCTACGGGCCTTAACCGTGGTATATTTAGTGCTATGCTTAATGGAAATCCGCCTAAACCGATCTCTGTAAGACAAATGGACTTAATCACTAAAGCGCTTAACTATCCAGAGGACTGGTTGTATGACCTATACGTAGATGAATGCTTTTACGATGGAAGACCTCATTGGAAAAGGGTTAAACCATTCCTGATTCGTTGTGTTGAGGTGGGGAATCTGCGGTGCGTGGAGAAGGTGCTTTCACGGTTAATGGAAGATCTTAACCACATTCCAACGATCTTTGCTTTGGCAGAGGAGTTGTATGAAGAAGGGAAGCTACAAGAAGCAGTTCCTTTCTATGAATGTGTAATCGAAAATGAGAAGTACCAACATTCCGAGAGGTTGGCCATCAGTCACTATAAGATTTTTTCAATTTCAGTAAGCGAAAATTTAGAAACGAACCTAGAGGCAGTTTTGAGGTTTATACCTTTTAGGAATCGTTTGCCAGTAGACTTTCAATTAGATGGTTTATTAAAGATGGCTAATATATATTATTATCTTCATCAATGGAAAGAAGCTGAGAGATACGCTGATGAATTAAGAAGTGTTACTTCTACTGTCCTCTCATTAAAAGTTTATAAGGGTAAGAATAAATCAGGTAAGAAACCAATTAACACAGATCGACACTTGGTAGTTTATTATGGTCAGGGCTATCTAATCAAAAGTGCTGCTTTGGAAAAGCAAGGATTCTTTGAAGAGGCTATGGAATATATTCGTTACTATGAAAATTTAAGCTGGTTTGAAGACTTGGATGAAGTTGGTCAAGAAGAGGTTCAAAGGTTTAAAGTTTGGGCTGAGGCTAACAAACTTAATCTCCATATTCTTATGGGTGATGTTGATAGCCTGCATCCTTATGAAGAATTTTTGAAAAAAAATCCCCCAGAAATAATACCTGGTTTGTTGACTATATTAGAATCAGCTAATAAATATGGATTCCCAATAAATAATACGCTTATTGAGTTTTCTCAGGAAATAGAGGGTGTTGGTGATGTTTCGTCAATACATGATAGTTACTATCCACAATCTTCAAGTCTAGATATATGTGCTAATTTATTTCATCAGATTGCTATATATCATTTTAACTATTCCAATAATACAGCAGGAATTAACTATGTACTGAAGAGCTTGAAGACTTATTTGAAAATAAATGATAAGCCAAATTTTGTGCAAGGTACTGCTTTATTTGAAAAGTACAGACATGCGGCTACCCCAATTCAGAAAGCAGAGTATCAGTATATTATGGAGGAGGTACTAAGCAATGCACAGAAAAACAATGTTCTTCATGCTGTTAATAGGACTTAGTAGTAGCCTTAGTCACCTAGTGAACGAGGTAACCTTATTTGCACATGGTGTTGGTTGTTAGGCGTTATTTAAAAGGTTTGACGCTTGTTACATCTATGTACTTTCCAGGCCGATCCCAAGGGGTTGGCTTTTTGATTTATCCCGTTAAAGGGATGAAATGGGTTTTATTATATTATTAACCTGTAGGGAAGGTATCAGCTTGTAAACTAACTGTAAATACCATACCAAACAGGAGGTTTGTTGATGTGAAATTGAAAGAATTGGAGGATTGCATCGAAGAAAAGCGTAAGGAATTAAATGATTTGGCGAAAGAAGTGGGATTGAAGGATCGACAGGTGTTGACCAAGTCTATGGAGTTGGATCGGCTCCTTAATTTGTACAGCGATTGGAAATATAGCTATCACAAGCAGAGCATCTCCAAAACTTCACCAGTGCGAGAGAAGCAACACGAGTTTGCCTTATCTTATTGATTTTCCAGCATCATGACCAGGCTTTATCTAACTTCACCTTGGCTTCTAATACATAGTGGGAATATAGACTTAAACAAAATAACCTCCCTTATCTCTCGTACGTCGCTCTATACAACGCTGTTCGTACGGTTTATTGTTCTGCGTCATCAGAGCGGAAGCCATGTAGAACTATAACATTGTATACAAAAACCTCCCGGTTCACGTTGAGTGTGACTGAGGAGGTTTTTGGTATTTACTGTTGAAGCTGGCGCAGTACGGTAATTTCGACACGGCGGTTTTTTTGTCGTCCGGCCTCGGTCGTATTATCGCCAACCGGTCGTGTATCGGCATAACCTGCGTATTGAAATCCTGTAGGAGATAATCCTTCTCTGTCTAGAAAGAATCGAAGCACGGAAAGCGCCCGCGCCCCGGAAAGCTCCCAGTTGTCCTTATAGGTCGAAGCGTTTGAAGTGCGTGTGAACGGAATATTGTCCGTATGGCCCTCGATACTGATCGGCGTTTTCAAATCCCGGAACAGACTGGCCAGCTTGGATAACGTGTTTGCAGAGCCTTGCTTGAGTGCAGCCCTGCCCTGATCGAATAAAAAGCGGTCGTTCAGGGTGATGACAATACCGCGCGGCTGATCTGATACGAAAATCTGATCTTGCAACTTATTATCCGAAATATATTGCTCAATGACACCCATCAGATTTTGCAGTTCTTTTTCCTGCTTGTGAAATGCCTGCTCACGTTCGGTCATTTTGCTCGGTCCGGCTGCTTTGTTATCGGATGAAGGTTGCTTGGCTGTGGGCGGATTCTTGCTTGTGTAACGGTCAGCAGTCCCCGTAATCCCTGAGCCTTGCTCCAAAATAGAATCGCCTTTATGGAACGTATCCTGTAGGGATTGAACAACGACATCGTATTTTTTCGCATCCAGGCTGCTCATAGCGTACATTACTACGAAAAAAATGAGCAGCAGTGTGATCAGATCGGCGTAAGTAATCATCCAGCGGTCACGATGGTCCCCGCCTCCTTGACGTTGGCGGCGCTTAGCGCGCGCTCTCATGGAAGTCCTCCTTTGGAGTAGCGTCCTCTGAACGTGAGCGACGAGGCGGCTTAGGCTCCAGATTTTGCTCTGAGCGGATGAAGAACTCCAGTTTTTTGCGTACAAGCTTCGGATTCTCTCCGTTTTGAATGGCGAGAATGCCTTGCAGAAGTAAATCCATCGTGACCATTTCACCTTCGCTGCATGCTCTGATTTTGGATGCGATGGGCAGGAAAATCAGATTGGCGCTGGCAACGCCGTAAAGTGTGGCGATAAAAGCGACAGCAATAGACGGTCCAAGCGCTGTTGGCTCAGTCAGGCTGCCGAGTACATGGATCAGGCCCATCACAGTACCGATAATCCCCATCGTAGGGGCATAGCCGCCTGCGGATTCAAATATTTTGGCATATCCTTCGTACTTATGCTCAATGGTATCTAACTCGAGTTCCAGAATTTGTTTAATTTGTTCCTGCTCGGTGCCGTCAATAACCAGTTGAAGACCTTCGCGCAGAAATGCATTCGGATGTTCTGAGGAAATACGCTCCAGCGCAAGCACTCCGGATCGGCGGGAGGTGGCTGCCATGGAAACCAAATCTTCAATATATTGCTCGGAGAGGTTGTCCTCACGGCTAAAGGCCATCCGAAGGGCAGCTGGTATGGTCTTTAGTTTAGAGGCGGGGTAGCTAATGACCACTGCTGCGAGCGTCCCGCCAAACACAATCAGGGCCGCTGTACCTTGAAGCAGCCCTGTAAATTGCCCGCCTTCCCATAAGAAGCCACCGATTAATGCTATGATTCCGGCGATGATGCCCAATACGATGGTGATATCCAAAATTTAATTCACTCCTATTCAAGACTTATCGTTTGCATCCAAGGAAAGAAAGAGGTATAATACGGGAACAAACATTCCTATCCAACCATATTTCCCAAGTATCATTGCTCGGGAAATATCGACATAGGTTTACAGGTAAAGACGTTTCAGCTCGACTGTTGTAGAAACATGATGTTTCCATTTTAGACGATAAGGGTGATGCAGGGCAATGAGTGATATCGTTGTTAGCGATAAGACTTTTGAAATTCAGTCGGAATTCCAGCCTCAAGGCGATCAGCCTCATGCCATTCTTGAACTGGTAGAGGGGATTACAAAAGGAAAAAAGCATCAAACACTGTTGGGTGCTACGGGAACGGGTAAGACGTTTACTATCGCACAGACGATTGCCAAATTGAATCGGCCTACTCTGGTTATTGCGCATAACAAGACTTTGGCTGCCCAACTGGCGAGTGAGTTTAAGGATTTTTTTCCGAATAACTCAGTCGATTATTTTGTCAGCTACTATGATTACTACCAACCGGAAGCATACATTCCGTCTTCCGATACGTATATAGAGAAGGATTCCAGCATCAACGAGGAGATTGATAAACTTCGCCACTCAGCCACAAGCTCTCTGTTTGAGCGTCGTGACGTTATTATTGTAGCGAGTGTCTCCTGCATTTATGGTCTGGGTTCCCCGAAAGAATATTCAAGCCTGCTGCTCTCGCTTAGAGTCGGCATGGAGAAACCCCGCAATCAGATTTTGTCCCGCCTGGTCGATATTCAATATCAG
Source organism: Paenibacillus sp. NRS-1782 (assembly GCF_050467685.1). Taxonomy (NCBI): domain Bacteria; kingdom Bacillati; phylum Bacillota; class Bacilli; order Caryophanales; family Paenibacillaceae; genus Paenibacillus; species Paenibacillus sp. NRS-1782. Next base: position 26,925 of record NZ_JBITPH010000039.1, on the reverse strand, counting down.
CGGAACGATATCAACTTCGTGCGGGGTACTTTCCGTGTACGGGGGGATGTTGTTGAAATATTCCCGGCTTCCCATGGGGAACACGCTATACGGGTAGAACTGTTCGGGGATGAAATTGAACGGATCACCGAGATTAATGTGCTTACGGGTGAATTGATCGGTGAACGTGATCATATTGCCATTTTCCCTGCATCTCACTTCGTTACTCATGAGGATACGATGAAGGTAGCACTGGTCAACATTGAACGTGAGCTTGAAGAGCGGTTAGTGGAGCTGAAGGAACAGGGGAAGCTGCTGGAGGCACAACGTTTGGAGCAACGTACCCGCTATGATATCGAGATGATGAAAGAGGTCGGTTTTTGTTCCGGCGTCGAGAATTACTCAGGTCCACTGACATTCCGCGAGCGGGGGGCGACACCGTATACGCTGATGGATTATTTTCCGGATGATATGCTGATCGTGATTGATGAGTCTCATGTTACGTTGCCGCAGATTCGGGCGATGTATAATGGTGACCAAGCACGTAAGAATGTACTGGTGGACCATGGTTTCCGTCTGCCATCTGCGCTGGATAACCGCCCGCTGAAGTTTGAAGAGTTCGAGGACAAGGTGAGTCAGATCGTCTACGTATCTGCTACACCAGGCCCCTATGAGCTGGAGAAATGCGAAACGACTGTGCAACAGATCATCCGACCTACAGGTCTACTTGATCCCATCATCGAGGTTCGTCCAAGTAAGGGACAGATCGACGATCTCATTAGCGAGATACGGCTTCGTATGGAGCGTGAGGAACGGGTACTGGTCACCACGCTTACCAAGAAGATGTCTGAGGATCTGACCGACTATTTAAAAGAAGTGGGTATTAAGGTCCGGTATATGCATTCAGACATTAAGACACTGGAGCGGATGGCGATTTTACGGGACCTCCGTTTGGGTACCTTTGATGTACTGATTGGGATCAATCTGTTGCGGGAAGGTCTGGATTTGCCAGAAGTATCACTGGTGACGATTTTGGATGCGGACAAGGAAGGCTTCCTGCGCTCCGAACGTTCGCTCATCCAAACCATTGGACGGGCAGCGCGGAATAGTGATGGTCGTGTTATTATGTACGGTGACAAAATTACGGATTCTATGGATAAAGCGATAAAAGAAACGGATCGCCGCCGTGCGATTCAAATTCAGTATAATGAAGACCATGGCATTACCCCGCAAACGATCCGTAAAAAGATTCGTGATGTCATTGAAGCGACCAAGGTGGCCGAGGCACGTAATGATTACCTTCCTGGCGAGACGGGTAAACTTTCCAAGAAGGAGCGTCAGTCGCTGATTCAGCGTTTGGAAGCGGAGATGAAGGATGCGGCCAAGAATCTTCAGTTCGAGCGGGCTGCCGAGTTGCGTGACGCTTTGTTGGAGCTGCGGGCTGATTAAGCTTTCAGGGGCAGCTAGTAGCGCGAACACATTGAAAATGAAATGGATGATTGCTTTTGAAAATAGAGAGGGCGGCCCATGCGGTCGTTCTCTTTGCGATATATCACTTGTATGGGGTATTCCATCGCAGTATAGCATGACGTGAACTATGGCTAAGGAGATGAAACATTTGGCGAATGAAAGCATCATCATCAAAGGCGCTCGGGCGCATAATCTCAAAAATATTGACGTGACTATCCCAAGGGACAAATTTGTCGTCCTCACGGGGCTAAGTGGCTCAGGTAAATCGTCACTGGCTTTCGATACGATCTATGCAGAAGGACAGCGGCGTTATGTGGAGTCTTTATCCGCGTATGCGCGTCAGTTCCTGGGCCAAATGGAGAAGCCGGACGTGGATTCCATTGATGGACTGTCTCCTGCAATTTCCATTGACCAAAAGACTACGAGCCGTAATCCGCGTTCTACTGTCGGTACGGTTACAGAGATTTATGATTATTTGCGGTTGCTATTTGCCCGAATTGGTCACCCTCATTGTCCTGAGCATGGCATTGAAATTACATCACAAACGGTTGAACAAATGGTAGACCGCATTTTGCAATACCCTGAAAAGACAAGGCTGCAAATTTTGGCCCCATTGATTTCGGGACGCAAAGGTGAGCATAAAACGCTATTCGCGGATATTGCCAAGCAAGGCTTTGTAAGGGTGCGTGTCAATGGCGAACTGCGTGAATTGTCCGAAAAGATCGAGCTGGAGAAAAACAAGAAGCATTCCATTGAAGTGGTTGTAGACCGGATCGTAGTGAAGGAGGATGTGCGTGCACGTCTGTCCGACTCTATTGAGACAGCGTTGAATCTTTCAGGAGGTCAGTTGCTGGTGGACATGATGGGGCAAGAAGAGCTGCGCTTCAGTTCTAATTTTGCCTGCCCGATCTGTGGTTTCAGTATAGACGAGCTGTCGCCACGGATGTTTTCTTTTAACAGTCCGTTCGGTGCTTGCCCGGATTGTGACGGATTGGGCGTTAAAATGGTGGTTGACCCCGACCTGCTCATTCCTGACCCGGAGAAAAGTGTAGAAGGTGGAGCATTTCAGGCGTGGAGTGGAGGAACCTCCACCTATTATCCGCAATTTTTGCAGTCTGTATGCGAGCATTATAGTATTCCACAGAACATTCCTGTCAGCCAGCTGACCACGGAGCAAATGAACACCATATTACATGGAACGGGTGACCAGAAGATTCGATTCCGTTATGAAAATGATTTTGGACAACGCAAGGAAGCCTATGTGACCTTCGAGGGAATTATCCCGAATCTGGAGCGTCGCTATCGTGACACAGCTTCTGACGGTATCCGTGAATTTATTGAAGGATTTATGAGCGCAAAGCCATGTAACACCTGTAAGGGACATCGTTTGAAGAAAGAAACTCTGGCGGTGACTATTCAGGAGCGTAACATTGCCTATGTAACTGATTTGTCCATTGGTGAAGCGTCTCAATTTTTCAAAACGCTGGTGTTGAGTGAGAAGGAACAGTCCATTGCCAATCTTATTTTTAAGGAAATTAACAGCCGTTTGGGATTTCTCGTTAATGTTGGATTGGAGTACCTCACCTTAAGTCGTGCAGCAGGCACGTTATCCGGTGGTGAGGCACAACGTATCCGGTTGGCGACACAGATCGGTTCCAGCCTGATGGGTGTACTGTATATTTTGGACGAGCCAAGCATTGGGTTGCATCAGCGGGATAATGACCGCCTGATTAGTGCATTGGAGCATATGCGGAATCTCGGGAATACGCTGATTGTGGTGGAGCATGACGAAGATACGATGATGGCGGCCGATTATATTATTGATATCGGTCCGGGGGCCGGAATCCACGGCGGAATGATCATGTCACAGGGGACTCCGCAGGAAGTCATGGAAGACCCGAATTCCTTGACCGGGCAATATTTGAGTGGACGCAAGTTCATTCCGGTCAATACCGAACGGCGCAAGCCTACGGATAAGTGGCTGGAGGTTCGCGGGGCTAAGGAGAACAATCTCAAAAATTTGAATGTTAAAATCCCGTTAGGTGTTTTCACGGCTGTTACTGGCGTATCCGGTTCTGGGAAGTCAACGCTGGTCAACGAAATTCTGTACAAAACGCTGGCGCGTGATCTGAACCGGGCGAGAGTGCGTCCGGGTCAGCATAAGGAAATTCGTGGGCTTGAAAATATCGATAAGGTCGTTGAGATTGATCAGTCTCCGATCGGCCGCACGCCGCGTTCCAATCCGGCAACCTATACCGGGGTATTTGATGATATTCGTGATTTATTTTCAAAAACAAATGAGGCTAAGGTCCGAGGTTACCAAAAAGGTCGCTTTAGCTTTAACATTAAGGGTGGTCGCTGCGAGGCTTGCAAGGGCGACGGCATTATCAAGATTGAAATGCACTTTTTGCCGGATGTATACGTCCCGTGTGAAGTGTGTAAGGGCAGACGCTATAATCGGGAAACTCTTGAAGTTAAGTACAAGAGTAAAAGTATTGCCGATGTGCTGGAGATGACAGTAGAGGATGCGACAGAGTTTTTTGAAAATATTCCTAAGATTCATCGCAAGATTCAGACGTTGAAGGATGTAGGTTTGGGATATATCAAGCTGGGACAGCCTGCGACTACCTTATCTGGCGGTGAAGCGCAGCGTGTGAAGCTGGCTTCCGAGCTGTATCGTCGCAGCACGGGTAAGACGATTTACATTTTGGACGAGCCGACTACGGGGCTGCATGTTCATGATATTGACCGATTGCTGACGGTGCTACATCGCCTGGTGGATTCGGGAGAAACCGTATTGGTCATTGAACATAATCTGGATGTGATTAAAACAGCCGATTATCTGATTGATTTGGGACCGGAAGGCGGTAGCGGCGGTGGAACGATTTTGGCTACTGGAACTCCTGAGCAGCTCGTGAAGGTTGAGGAATCCTATACAGGACGGTATTTGAAGCCGATTCTTGAACGGGATACACAGCGCAGCCTAGCGCTTCATACAGCCGATCTGTAAACATCATTAATATAAGTCTTGTAAGCCCCACACAGGTATGAAGGTAGAATGCGAATTAGCGTATTCATTCTTTGACTGGTTGGGGCTTTATTTTGTAAAAAAAGAGAACTTTTATGCAAATCTTGCGTTAAAGCATGTAACACATAGTTTACCAAGCACTGGAATAATAAATCTATATGTATACTCATTGGAAGAAAGTATCTGAGCAGTCTCCATTTTGGAGTTTCAATTGTTTGGGCTCGGACTTGAAGAGGTAAATAAATAACTCATGATTGTATAGCATCGCATGAAGTTCCGTGCCCACGTGACAACCATTACAAGTTGAAGCGAAACCGTTTGTAGTCTTATCACATCTAAGGTTTTTAAAAACATCTCTGAGGTAAAGTCATGAAGGGAGCTGGAACGTTTGAAGGGAACGCGAAACGGGTTTCTACGAACACGTGTTTATTCATGGACAGCAGGAGTTGCTTTAGCGACATTGGTCATGGGGTTTAGCGCTATTCCGTCTTATGCATCCGAGGTGTCCGAGACGGCCGTGCCCAAGCAAGCTGAGATTGAAACAAGCGCGGCAATTGGAAGCTTTGAGGATGAAGAGAATCCACACAATTATATTCAGCCGGCAGCGAATGGTGGATTTCTGGTGCTGAACATCGAAGACAACACTGAGGCAAGCGTGGCGCATGTCACGTACGGCAAGCTGGACAGCTCGCTGGAGGGTGTGTGGAAGCATGAGCTGGATCTGAACGTACAGTCAGGTGCAAGCAGTAGGGGAGTCCAGCGGGAGACGTCGGATGGTGGCTCGCTGTTGCTTATCGACTACACGAAGCCGGATGGGATACGGGAGTTACAGGCTTCACGGTTGAATGTGGACGGGAATGCCGTGTGGTCCAAAACATTACAAACGGATGGCTTGACATCCCATGGACACAACTCCCTTATAGGTTTGGAACCGCTTGCGGACGGCGGATTTCTTGTATCCTCTCTGAACCGGGATGAGCAAGCATTTACCGTACTCAAATATTCAGAAGCTGGTGAGGAGCTGTGGAATCGAACGAAGGACGGGGTAACTTCGGGTTGGTTGGTCGGCAATCACGATGGATATTATACACTTATGAACAGTCCTCATGGCCCGGTAGGAGTACAGGCAGATGTGTATGGTCGAGAAATCCGTAATATCCATTTTGACTTGGGCACGGGGAAAGACATTGCAGAAGTACGTGAGTTGCCTGGAGGCCATATCGCTGTGACAGGGCTTAAAGGGAACAGCAAGCGTACACAGATTTTGAGCAACGGACTGCAATTGTTCGGTGCTACAGAGGATTATCCGACTGACCGGGTATATCTGCCGGAGGAGCAGGTGTACGTTCGGTTTAGTGACCGGTATGATCCGCTGGGAAGCACCACGAAGATGCATGGAATCACCATCACTGGCTTGAAAGGAAATGGTGCGAAGGTTTGGGAAGCCGCTACTCATTACAAGGAAGACAATTCCTTCGGCATCCGATATGACACAGGACTCATATACAAAATACCGACAGGCTATGCAGTGGTTACATCCACATCCGGTGGCGCCGAAAAACCGGCAGTGCTTGATTTTGCTAAAATATGGATACCGGATTAATTCGGTGTCTTTTTTTAAAGCGCAGAAGATGACCTTTTGCGGCCATGCTTTGACCAAAAGGAAACAGCCTGCATGTATGCTAGATACAAACAGGCTGCCTTGGAAGGCCTATTAGGTTAAGAGAACACATTATAGAAGAGCCTTACTTACAAGCCTCAGGAAGCGACGGTGCTGGACTGTAAAATAGCAGACAGCTTTTCCTGAAAAGTCGGAATGCCTACCCGTTGTACATACGCATAAAAATTTTCACCGGTATTTCTATTTTCCTTGTAAAACAGAATCAGTTCTGCCAGCACAGGGCCGACCTGATCACCACGTACGCGGCCTTTGAGCGCTTTATTGAACTGGGCACCCGGTCCGAGTGCTCCGCCGACAGCAATGTCGAACGCGTCGACCATGCCTTCGGGTGTCTTGATAAGCGAGCCCTGCAGACCGATGTCTGCAATATGCTTGTGTCCGCAGGAATTCGGGCAGCCGATGAAATGAATGCGCACTTTTTCATCCAGCTCTACGTGCTGATCCAAATACTCGGCAACGTCAACCGCCCGCTTTTTAGTCTCCACAATCGCCAGATTGCAGAATTCATTCCCGGTGCATGAAACGGTACGGCTCATAAAATGCTTGGGCTGTGGCGTCAGGCGTTGCAGCACAGGAGCCTGTAGTAATTCATTCACCTGGTCGTCCGGCACACCGCTCAGCAAAATATTTTGCGACATGGTGGTACGAATCTGTCCATCACCGTAGCGGTCAGCCAGGTCGGCCAGCTCATGCAGCTCGTCAGCATCCAGACGGCCGACGGGCACGTTCAGACCGACATAGTTTAGACCCTGCTGCGCTTGTGGATGCACACCGTCAAAGTAGGCTGCTTGCCAGCCGATTGTTTTATCCTCGCCCCGGCCGGGCATTTCGCCGATATACTCGGTGAGCTTGGCTAAAAACTTTTCCGGGCCCCAATCGGCGATGAGGAATTTCAGGCGGGCATGATGTCGTTTTTCCCGATAGCCGTAATCCCGGAAAATGGTAGTGACTGCAATGGAAACCTTCAAAACCTCTTCAGGACGGACAAACAGGTCCAGCGATTGTGCCAAATGCGGCTTGGCGGATAAGCCCCCACCGACCATCACATGGAAGCCGATGACTTCTTCCCCGTCGATTACTTTAGTGGCTGGCGTAAAGGACAAATCGTTAATTTCAGCCTGCGCGTTATTGTACGTATTACCGGAGATGGACATTTTGTATTTGCGCGGCAGATTGGAGAAGTCCTTATTTAATAGGAAAAAACGGTTGACTTCATCCACAATGTCCTTGGTGTCGACCAGTTCATTGGGATCAATGCCGGCCAGTGGATTGCCAACAATCGTACGCGGGCAGTCGCCGCAAGCCTCAAAAGAGTACAAATCGACTTTTTCCAGCCGCTCGAAAATATCAGGTAAGTCTTGAACCGTCAGCCAGTGAAACTGAATAGCCTGACGGGTGGTGACATCAACGAGGCCGCGTCCGTACAGCGTGGCTATGTCCGCCAATGCATGTGCCTGCGCTGATGTCATGATACCTGTGTTGATGCGGACACGCATCATGAAATGGCCATCCTTGGGCTTTTGCTGATACACTCCAGCCCATTTGAAACGATCCATATCGTCCGCAGTGATCGAATCGAAGCCTTCACTCGCATAGCTTTCGATAATGGTGCGTATGACGTCGAGGCCATCCTTTTCCAGCTTGGCAAATTCGAATTTATTCAGTTTATCGGAATGAGCGGTCCATATTGGTTCGTAAGCCATCCTTTTAGCCTCCTTCATAAGCGTTATTTGCAGGGATTCAAGATTATAATTTTATTTCCGACAACACAACTAAGATATAATGTGATGGTATCATAGTTGGTTGTGCCCGTAAACGAAGGAATGGCCCAAACGCTATAACGATTATTTATCGTTTTTGCTTATTTTCTTGATATAAGGATTTGGTAATTTTATAGTATAAATGACATGAGGGGTCATGTTAGCGGCAAACATAGCTTTTTTAGTTAAAGATAGGGCTAAAAGCGATTGTATGCGTGTCTCCTCTATGGTAGATTTGGACTAACTGATAGAACAGGGTCATGTTAGAGAGGAAAAGGTGAACATATGCGTAAGATGGGGAAAAGGGCGGTCATACTGGCTTTGGGCAGCGCTTTGTGTGTATCTGGAACAGCAGGTGCAGCCAGCAGCGGAACCGCTTTGAAGGCAAAGGTCATTAACGGCGGTGTCTATGTCAATGTAGGCGATGTGAATAAAGCATTAGGAACCAGCGGCGCGTATAACAGCGCAAATGGTACATATACGTTATCGGCCGATCGTGTGCCGCAGGTGGTCAAAAACGTATCTCCCTCTGTGGTAGGCATCATCGGCCGCTCAGCAACGGGACAAGCCGTGGCAGGCGGAGATCGGTACAACCTTGCTCACGGTACAGGGGTCATCATTCGGACAGATGGATGGATTGTCACGAATGCGCACGTTATTGAAGGATTAAATGATGCTGTGGTCGTAACCTCGGATGGTAAATCCTACGGTATTACAAATAGCTACAGCGATCCGGTCAGTGACTTGGCATTGGTCAAGATCAAAGCAAGCGGCCTCAAACCGGCTACCCTAGCAGGCTCGCCGAATCATCTTCAGGTGGGGGAGCAGGTAGTGGCTATCGGAACGCCTATCTCTTTTTCCCTGCGTAATTCGGCAACCTCGGGTGTCGTCAGTGGATTGAATCGTGGTGTCAACGCTGCCTATCGTCTCATCCAAAGCGATACCGCAATCAATCCTGGTAACAGCGGCGGTCCGCTTGTAAACCTCAAGGGTGAGGTAATCGGGATCAATACGATGAAATTTTCGGCTGTTGGTATTGAAAATATGGGCTTTTCGATTCCTTCGGATACGGTGAAATATGTGATTGGTCAATTTTTCAAGTATGGTGAGGTTCGGCGTGCCAGTCTTGGTCTAGGATTGGAAGAGAGCTGGTCGGCGATCGTGGGGCTGCCTACAGAGGACCCCTTGAAAGTCACAAAAATTACTTCGGCTAGTGCTGTTCAGGCCAAAATCAAGGAAGGCGACGAGCTGTATAGCATAAACGGCAAGCGTGTGGCTTCCGCTATCGACGTCAACGAGTTGCTTAAAAGCTATCAGCCTGGGCAGACGGTGAGCTTGCTCATGCAGACGGACGGCGATATTGTAAAACGCAAGCTGGTACTGTCACAGGATAATGGCGAAATCTATGAATCTATTCAGGGCGGAGAGGATTCCGGGGACTCGGATGAGTCGGCTGGTGCTGGCAATGTAGCGCCTTCCAAGGAAGCATCTGAGTCAGTCCAACAGGCGGCCGTTACAGGAAAGTAATTGAAAACGGAGCGTTATGATATCAAATATAGCTAGAGGGAGATTAATGTGAAGCATATTCAAAGAAAAATGATGCATCAGCTGGGAGCTGGCGCCGTTGCATTGTCTGTTCTGCTATCTGCTTTGCCGGCAGTTGCGGCGGACAGTGATAAAACGATCTTGGAGCTGCGTTTGCAAGGCGGCAGCAACACAGCCATCGTGAACGGCCAGAATGCAAGTATTGCCAAACCCTATTCCAAAAGTGGTGCACTGATGGTTCCAGCTGGTGTGTTCAAAAAAGCATTTAACAGCAAAATTCGGCTGGCTGAAGGTAATGTGGTCAAAATTAGTAGTGGCGCTCACGTCGTATCGCTGACCATTGGGAGCCGTACTGCCTGGGTGAGAGGTCACAAGGTGACACTTCCGGCTCCACCGGAAATGTCGTCAGGTATCCTGATGGTTCCGTTGCGTCAAGTAGCAGAGGGTCTCGGAGGCAAGCTGGAGAAGAATGGTGCGGGAATTATCATTCGGATGGAGGCGCAAGAAGACGCAGGCAAGGTAGAGGAAGAGACGCCGAGCATTGATAATGATGAGGGCAAGACGCAGATCGGGAACAGCTACTACGATTGGTCCATGAACTATCCGACAGGATTGGTCATCGGTCAGGGTGGCGGGGATGAGAGCATCTCTACATTTATGGATGAGAATAGTGCGTATTATCTGGAAGTGCATACGGCTTCACAGCCGGTTCCGTTGAATGCGGACGACCTTCTCCAACAATTGGTGCAAACAGCCAAGGAGACGGGAGAAATCGTTGTAGATCGAAAATCCTTCCCAAAATCGAAGGTGCCTTATGCGCGTGTCATTACGAAGGGTGGAGACGGCGTGCTGTGGGAAAACCGTCAGTATTATGACAATGGGCGACTGTATGTCATTTATTTTTCTGATGCCAAAGCAACGAATTATAAGGATCTCTCACAGTATGCGGGCCTGTTAAATTCCTTCAAAACCTCCTTCAATGCACAAGATAAAAGCATTAAAGACCTGTCGACCGTTGTGGGGGGCACACGTGAGGCTGGAAACCCGGACTATGGCGTGTCGCTTAGCATACCGGCAGGCTGGAAAATGGACGATCAGCGGATGCAGTACGAAAGTAATGATGGATCGAGTTTCCGCTTGAAAGTGACCTCGGCTCCGGCTGATGCCAAGTTGGAAAACTGGAGCCAACAGCTGCAAAAGTGGCTGAGTGATTCATTTGTCTCTACAGCTTATGAGGCCCAGAAGACGTATCCACTTGAGGTTGCGGGGGTTCAGGGGCTGGTTAAGGAGTATCGCTACAATTTTGGTGACGGATGGGTTAAGGAATACAATGTGCTGATTCAGCAAAATGGATACCGCTATCTGGCTGAATACGCTGTGCCGGAAAAAGTGAGCAAAGGGAATGATCAGTTCAATGCGCTCATTTCCTCGCTTCAAATTGATTTCCAAACTGTAGCGAGCAACTTCGGACAACTGGAAGAGGACGACTATCTGGCAGACAAAACGAAAACGGTCAAAAAGACCTCCAAAGCCTATGAGTACACGGTGAATATTCCACGATACTGGACAGCGATCAGCGACCAGTTTGAATTGGGTGATGTGGAGTACCAGTTTACCGGTGGAAGCTTCTCTATCAAAGTAGACAATGACAAATCGTTCGAGTTAACGGTATCCCAGCTCAAGGACTTTTACGATAAGCAGGGTAAAAGCTACAAAAACCTCAAGGTTGAAGAGGTTAAGGACGTAACGTTCGCCGGGGTTTCGGCAGCCTCCTTTACATTCCACCGCGTGGAAGAAGGCATTGGCTATACAGGCCGTCAAATCGTTCTGGAGCGCGACGGAAAAACGTATACCGTGACAACGACGCTGAATGACGCGAACAATACGGGGGTTCAGTCTAATGCACTGGATTCAGCGCTGAGTTCGTTTATGTTTGTGAAGTAGGAGAAAGAATTAGCGAGTTATGGTGGGAGAGTGCTACGCGTGCCATTTGATCCTTCGATCGCTGACGCTTCTCCCGATTCAAATGGCCCGCTCCGCTGGCACCCGCCATAAGAGTGCTAATCTTTTTAAAGAGTGAGGTGAGCAGCGAAGGGCAAAGGCTGCACGTTTTACTAGGTTGCCTATCCTACCTACTTTTCCTTTTTTTAAGAAGTAGTCTGAGCAGAGATATTTACTTCGTTTCCTTCTAGTTTTATATGACTCACCTCCAAAGCACCGCTTGACGGATATGGAGGTGTCTTTTTGTTTTTAGTAGATATTTTTGCGAGGAATCGCTTGGAAAGTGTAGAAGCTTGGGGCGCAGTCTGGTACACTAGATTAGTTACAAGATAGGAATGATTATGCCGCAGATTTGTGATGCGGATTTTTTGAGTTGGATGTAATTCATGCGAGGAACCGATGGTTCAGAGTGTGGATGATCGGACAAGATGATAGAAACAGATAGGATTTAAAAATGTGATTCTTAATAGACTTTGATTTCCCTGACTCAGCATGATCAGCTTTGGAATGAGTCGATGAATTCTCATAAGATTACCAAGTAAGCAGCATAGCTGCCCTGAAAACAACGATTAGCCAATGGGTGATCATTCGTTTTCAGCATATAGGGAGGACAATGATGAAATTAGCAGTACGAAGAGAAGACGTCGAGCTTCTGGCACCAGCCGGTGACTGGGATTGTATGCGTGCGGCGGTGGCGAATGGAGCCGATGCGATATTTTTCGGGGTGGAAAAGTTCAATGCTCGGGCACGGGCGAACAATTTCCGTATGGACGAACTGCCTGAAATTATGGCGTTTTTGCATAGTTATGGGGTTAAGGGCTTTTTGACATTTAATATATTGGTGTTTGAAAACGAGCTGGAGGACGCCAAGGAACTGGTCGATGCTTGCGTGGATGCAGGTGTGGATGCGTTGCTTGCACAGGATATGGGCTTGGTGAAAATGATCCGCGATATTTCGCCGGATTTTCCGATCCATGGCTCTACCCAGATGACGATTACCTCGCCAGAGGCGGTAGAGTTTACGAAACCATACAACATTGAGCGGGTCGTGCTCGGACGTGAAAATAACTTGAAACAGATTCAAAAAATAGGTGAGCAAGCGAGACTTCCGATGGAAGTATTCGTGCATGGCGCGTTATGCGTATCCTACTCGGGTCAATGCTTGACTTCTGAAATGTGGGGCGGACGCTCTGCGAACCGTGGCGAATGCGCACAGGCATGCCGTTTGCCTTACGATCTGATGGTGGATGGCGTGCAAAAGCCGATGGCTGATGTGACGTATCTGCTGTCACCTAAGGACTTGGCTGCCATTGATCTGCTGCCGGAGCTGATTGGCGCGGGCGTCATTTCTTTTAAAATCGAAGGACGACTGAAAACGCCTGAATATGTAGCCAACGTGGTCAGCAAGTACCGTAAAGCGATTGATAAGTATTTTGATGGTGACACTTCCAAGACCAGCAAAGAAGATATCCGCGAGCTTCAGCAAAGCTTTTCACGTGGCTTTACGCACGGGTTTCTGGAAGGAACGAATAACAAGAAGCTGGTTGACGGTACGTTCCCGAAAAGCCGGGGTGTTTATCTGGGGCGGGTAGAACAAATCCTTCGTGACGGCGTAGTATGCCGTATTGATGCACCGCTGAAGCGTGGCGACGGTATTGTATTCGATGCGGGAGATCCCACGCAAAAAGAAGAAGGCGGCCGCGTATACGATATCCGCCGCAAGGGTGTAAAGATCGAAGGCGAAGCCGGAGAGGGCTGGATCATCGACATCGTAGCGGGACGCAACGATGTGGATCTGCGCCGTGTACATGTCGGCGACCGCATTTGGAAGACCAACGACCCGGCGCTGGACAAGCGTCTGCGCCAGACGTATGACACCGACAAGCCGTACCGCGTCTTCCCGGTACATGTGCGTGTCAGCGGCTCTCCAGGGCAGCCGCTGTCGACCTGGTGGACCGATGTGCAGAAAGGCACGACGGTCCGCGTGGATTCCGAGCTGGAACTTGAAATCGCCCAGAAGCGTCCAATGACGCGCGAACTGCTTGAGGAGCAGTTCGGCCGACTGGGCGGAACTGTGTTCCAGCTGGAAGAAATGGACGTCCACCTGCATGGGGACGTCATCGTGCCGATGCGCGAGCTGAACAGCATCCGCCGTCAGGCGGTGGAATTGCTCGCGGGCGAGCGCCCCAAACCGCCCGTGTACACGAAGCGGGCGGTAGAGGTGTATGGCGATGCATCGGTTCCCGCATCGCCAGTGGCACGCGGTCAGGCAGAACTGACCGCGCTGTGCCGCAGCATCCCGCAGGTTGAGGCTGCGCTGGAGGCCGGCGTGGAGTTCATCTACGCCGACTTCGAGTTCATCAAGCAATTCCCGGCAGCCGTGGAGGCTGTACACGCCGCCGGGCGCCGAATTGCGCTGGCGACCCCGCGTATTCACATGCCGGGTGAAAACGGCTACCACAACAACATCCTGCGTCTGAAACCGGATGCTGTGCTGGTACGCAATCCGGGGGCGCTGTATTTTTACATGCGTCATCGGCTGGAAAATCCGGACGCACGTCATCCGCAGTTGATTGGTGACTTCTCGTTGAATGTAGCCAACCACAAAGCGGCTGATTTGTTCCTGGATTCCGGCTGCGACCTGGTTACGCCGTCGTATGACCTGAACATCCAGCAAATGGTTGATATGCTCCGACGCACACGTACCGATAAGCTGGAGATCGTGATTCAGCAGCATATGCCGATGTTCCATACCGAACATTGCGTATACTGCACCTTCATGAGCGAAGGCACGGACTACACCAACTGCGGACGTCCATGTGAGGACCATCACGCATCCCTGCGCGACCGGATTGGTATGTCTCACCCCGTTCGCGTGGACGAAGGCTGCCGCAACACGGTATATAACGCCATTGAGCAATCCGGTGCCGAGTATCTGTCCAACTTTATGGAGCTGGGCGTGTCCCGCTACCGCGTGGAGTTTTTGGAGGAGACACCGGAGCAGGTGCATGAGGTGATTGACCTCTACAACCGTGCCTTGCGCGGAGAGATCAGCGGCACACAGGTTTGGAAGACGCTTAAAGCGACGAACCAGTTGGGTGTTACACGCGGGCAACTGGTGAAGTAGAACGTGAAAGGTACAAGAAGTCACTTCGGTAAGCCTGAAAATATTTTTGTAGTGTAAGCTGACAACAGACCTTTCCCATACTATCGGGGAGAGGTCTGTTTTTACTTGTAGATGAATAGATATACCTTTTCCCATTGTTTAATTTTGGTGGATTGGATTGTTTAATGTTGTACAATGTAACTATATTCGTGTTGAAAGTGTCGAAAATGAGACCCTCAGTAGCCTGCAAGCCTTTATTCACGCTCACTACTTCATTTGGGGTATAAACAAGTTTTTATAGTATATATAAGGAGGACACGCAAATGAGTCATTTTACATTACAGGATGTACGTGACATTTGTGGAACATCGGCATACAACAAAGGGAGAGAATATTTTGACAAGGGCAAGATTGTATCTTTGAAAAGCAATGCATCATGCACCCGTATAATAGCTGTAGCCAAAGGGAGTCGGAATTATCAGGTCAGCGTCGATCTGGATGAATTCGGCCTGGATGCTGAATGTGCCTGCCCCGCCTATCAAAACAGCTATTATCAGGAGGGGTGCAAGCATATTGCTGCTGTGCTGATTGCTGTACATCGGATCATCAAGGCTGGAACCGTGAGCCAAATTATTGTACCTGATTATAAATTGGATGTTTCCACAGCGGAACAACCTAAACCAACCTCCATTTTTGGGTCTAATTCTCTTTTGACAGTTCCGTCTTCCGCAACGTCCAGTTCTCGTTATAACGCTGAATCGTCACGCCAGACATCCTATCGCACTGCGGATCAGCTGATGGAATTGTTCAGACAGGCAGGTGCAGGTCTGTTGCAAGCAGACTCAGAATATACAAGCATCCACAGAGAGCAGCTTCAGGTCGAATATATTTGTCATGTAGAGGATAGTTCATATCGTGGTGAACAGATTAGTATAGAGATGAAAATAGGTGCGAAGCGGGCTTATATTGTGCAGAAGCTGAGAGCATTTTTGAACAGTGTGGAAAAAGGCGAGTCTCTTCGCTTTACCAAGCTGTTTTCTTACGATCCTGCAACGCAGTGTTTTTCTGATACAGATCGGCAACTACTCGAATTGCTGATTGACATCAAAAATGGTGAACAGATGTACCAGAGACTACTGAATCCCTATAGCATCGGGGAGGCTTCTCCGGGCAATTCTCGTGCGTTGCTCATACCACCCATGAACTGGCCTGAGGTGTACAAGCTGCTTCAGCATTGTGATTCTGTTACCTGGGAAGGGACGGGGACACTGGGGAATGCCCAGATGGCAGCTCCTGATGAAACTTTGCCGATAGAGTTTGACGTCGTTTCAGGCATGAGCGACAGCTATAAGCTGAATGTCAAGGGGCTGAATGAAACAGCATTGCTGTCTTCCTACGGTTTGGCCGTTACTCGGGGACGGATTTTTGAGGAAAATCCGGTGAAGCTAAAACAACTTTCCAAAATGAGAGATACTCTCTCTGCCTATGGGAGCGAGAATAGTGTGGATATATCCGCAGCCCAGATTGAGCTTTTCGTGCAGCAAACGCTGCCTGTGTTGCGCAAAACAGGTAAGGTGAGTCTCGACAAGCGGGTCAGAGAACGGATTGTCGAGCCTGTATTGGTGAGTAAAAGCTTTTTGGATAGAGACGATGACAAGCTGTTTGTGCGAATTGAATTTGATTATGAGGGCACTCTTTTGAATCCGCTGGATAAAGCAGGCCTGCAACGCACCCATAGCAAGACCATTTTGATACGAAATATGGAAGGTGAGAATCGAGTGCTGCATGCGCTGGAGTCTTCACGTATGCGTAGGAACGGATCACGATGGATCGCAACAACCGATGATGAAGTATATGACACTTTGTATCACGTCCTGCCTGAGCTTGAGGAGTTGACGGAAGTATATATTTCGCAGTCAGCTCGCAACATTCGCTATAAGCAACAGAGTAGACCCAAAATCAAAGCAGAGCTTACGAGTGAGTTGGACTGGTTCAACGTATCCTTTGAATTAGAGGGTATGAACCAGCAGGAATTGCGGGATATCATGTTTGGCATTATGGAAAAGAAAAAATATATTCGTCTGCGTGGAGGAGCCTTCCTGTCATTGGAGGGGGAGGAATATGCAACTTTTGGGCGTATAGCTGAGGAACTGAGTGTCAAGCGGGCTGACGTGAAGGGGGGAACGGTGAAACTGGCCACCTTGAAAGCTCTCCAATTGTCTGACGATAGCCAAGGCGCAAGCTCATTGCGTATTGGCAAGCATCTGCGCCGCTTTTTGAATCGGTTGCGACATCCAGAGCGGCTGGATTATGATCTGCCAGAATCACTGTCCGAAGTGCTGCGGGACTATCAGGTACAGGGTTTTCAATGGCTCAAGAATTTGTCATCCTTCCGCTTTGGCGGGATTTTGGCAGATGATATGGGATTGGGGAAAACGCTGCAAACGATTGCCTATATTCGTTCCGAGTTGGACTGCAAGACAGGGAACGAGGCACAGATAGGCAAGCCGCTCGCTTCTAATCACTCACCTGGTCCTGTATTGGTTGTTACCCCCGCCTCCCTTACATACAACTGGGAAAACGAGTTTAAACGTTTTGCCCCGGACATTCGTGTAGAGGTTGTTGCTGGAAAGAAAGAGCAACGTAGCGGTTTGCTTGCCACAGCAGAGGGAGAGGTAGGGCCAGAAGTAGTTATCACCTCATATCCGCTTTTACGGCGTGATTTTGAATGGTATGAAGGCAAGACGTTCAGCATTCTTATCCTGGATGAAGCGCAGGCAATCAAAAATGCCGGCTCCCTAACCGCACAATTGGTCAAACAACTGTCAGCTTCACACCGTTTTGCATTGACGGGTACACCGATTGAAAATTCGCTGGAGGAGCTGTGGTCTATCTTTGATGCTGTATTTCCGGCTCTGTTCAGCGGACGTAAAAACTTCAGGGACATCCCGCGAGAACAGCTTGCACGTGTAGTGGCTCCCTTCATCCTGAGACGTCTGAAAAAGGATGTGCTGGAGGAGCTACCGGAAAAAATTGAAACTGTTCAGCGTTCCGAGCTGTCTGACGAACAAAAAAAGCTGTATACGGCATTTCTTTCCCAGCTACGGAATGACACAATCCAGGATCTTCAGACAGATGGTTTTCAGAAGAGTCGGATGAAGATTCTGGCTGGTATTACTCGCCTGCGTCAGTTGTGCTGTCACCCCTCACTATTTGTAGAGGACTACCAGGGTGCTTCTGGCAAGCTTGAACAACTTCTGGAGATTGTGGCCGATGCCCGCGCCAACGGCAGACGAATGCTTATCTTTTCCCAGTTCACTAGTATGCTGAAAATGATCCTTCCAGCGCTGGAAGAGAGGGGGACAGGCGTGTTTTACCTGAGTGGCAGTACCCCCGCACGTGAACGCGTGAACATGTGCCGACGCTTTAATGAAGGGGAGAATGACGTGTTCCTGATCTCACTTAAGGCAGGAGGAACAGGCCTTAACTTGACGGGAGCAGACACTGTTATTCTCTACGATCTGTGGTGGAATCCTGCCGTCGAAGAGCAAGCGGCCAGTCGTGCTCATCGTATGGGCCAAAAACGAGTTGTTCAGGTTATACGACTGGTCGCCGAGGGAACCATTGAGGAAACCATGCTGGAGCTTCAGCAACGAAAGAAGGATCTTATCCAGGATATCCTTGATCCAGTAGATGGCGCGTCTTCAACGCTCACGGAGGAGGACATTCGGCAACTACTGAGGGTGTAGGGCTGGATTATAGAGTCCAATAGATTCGTGGGAATTTGGCATATACTATTAAATGAATCCACCTTCCTGTTATAATCATAGAAGTATATCTATCCGTTATATTGAAGACAAAGGAGATTAACCCATGAAAATCCGTAAAGCGATTATTCCTGCTGCGGGATTAGGAACCCGTTTTCTACCAGCTACCAAAGCGATGCCTAAGGAAATGCTTCCGATTGTAGATAAGCCAACCATTCAATATATTATCGAAGAGGCTGTAGCATCTGGGATTGAAGATATTATTATCGTTACTGGTAAAGGTAAAAGAGCGATTGAGGATCATTTTGATTATTCATTTGAGCTGGAGCATAATCTGGCCGCCAAGGAAAAATGGAATCTGCTCAATGAGGTGCGCAAGCCATCAGAAATGGCAGACATACACTACATCCGTCAAAAGGAGCCCAAAGGTTTAGGTCACGCTATATGGTGTGCACGTAAATTCATAGGGGATGAGCCTTTTGCTGTGCTTTTAGGTGATGACATCGTTGAGTCTGAGAATCCATGTCTCAAACAGATGATCGACGTTTTCGACGAGTATCAGCGCTCTGTTGTAGGTGTAAAGCAAGTGGATTGGAACGAGGTTCATCGTTACGGGATTGTTGAGGGCCATGCACTTACCGCCAAAATCTCGGAAGCAGAACGTCTGATAGAAAAGCCGAAGAAGGAAGAAGCAACCTCCAACCTGGCGATCATGGGACGCTATATCTTGACGCCCGATATTTTTGATATCCTTGGGCAGCAATCCGCTGGAGTAGGCGGGGAGATTCAGTTGACGGACGCATTGTCCAAACTGGGTGAAAGGAATCCGATCCTGGCCTACGAATTTGATGGAAATCGCCATGACGTTGGAGAAAAGCTGGGGTTCATTGAAACAACCATTCATTACGCTCTGCAGCATGTTGAGATTAAAGATGAAGTACTGGCTTATATGAGACAGGTTATTGATGATATTGATCAACAAAAATAGGACGTAGCTTCAATATGTTCTTTCTTGCTTAGTATGAAAAAGAGACTGCCAAATGATGTGATATCATGGCAGTCTCTTTGTATTGCTCTATTTCTCTGATTTCAACTGATCAAGTTGCTCTTTCTCCTTCGGATCAGCTTTTATCAGCTTATCGTACAAAGCCTTGTCATCCTGCCCCTGCTGTTGAAGGGCAGCAACGTAATAGCGAGCCACCTCACGATTCGTAGCAATACTCAGGTCGTCCTTCAAGCCGTTTTTGAGAATGTTGGCAGCCTCTGCAGGCTTACCTGACATGAACTCAATTTTGCCAGCATTGAGCGCAATGCTTGGGGTTACTTCAAAAGTACGTGTCAATTGGATTTCAGGTGGAACCGTCTTAATATGAGCTATCCCATCCAGAACCTGCTGGTAAGCAGCAAGACCTGCCTGGAAATATTTTCGCTCCTTGGCGATGTCCTTTTGCTCACGTGCCTTATCACCAAGAGAATAAGCTTGAGTGATCAACATATTGTACCAGTCATTGTCCCATCTAAAGTTGGAGATGTTATTTTCCAAAATGCTGAGGGCCTGCTCATTCTCACCCTTTATTTGTAAAAGGTTAATTTTGGAGCTATACATGAATTTATTATACGGTTCTGCTTTCAGGCCCGTATTTAGCACCTCTATTGCAGCATTATAAAATTCCTCTTTTTTCGTTTGCTGATACACACTCTTGTACAGTGCAGCCAGTCTTATAACCGAATCCGGATGTGTAGGACGAAGTTCAAGATCTTTATTAATAGCATTTTGAATTTCCTCAAATGATGTGCTGGCTGCCATGATCTGTTTGGCATATGTGGCAGCATTAGCCGATTGCACGAAGCGAAGACCTGCAAATAGCAGCACAATGCTCAGGATACCAATGACTGCACTGTATGTGATCCGGAAACCGGAAGCGCTCATGGATAGGCGTTTAAGCGGCTTGCTATCCATAGCAGCGGCCATACCACCAAGACTCATAAATACCAGTATGCCCATGAACACGTAACTGAGATTAAAGTCCAACAAGCTATGAAGTAAGATCGAGAGTGCCAAAATAAGATACAGAAAGTGAGAATCCCGATCTTCATCATTTTGTCTAATATAGCTACGAATATATTTGTAGAAAATATATAAGATGAATGACATGAAAATCACGAAACCGAGAATACCCACTTCAACTAAATACTGCATGAAAAAGTTATGGGCCTGACGGCTAGTATAAGGATAATCTTGATACTTTTCATACAAAGTAGCCCAACCGCCACCACCGGTTCCAATGACAGGGTGATCTTTAATCAATTTGGCAGCATCCTGATAGAATACAAGCCGCTCCAGTACACTATGCTGGCGGAAGTTGATGTTTTCTAACCGGACCTGGACGTTATCAGGCAATACATTGCGCAGGCCAGTTCCAATAAACAGAAAAGCCAGCAAGCCAATCACCACAACTGATCCGACAGGCAGCCACAGGTTGGATAACTTCCGGGAGGTCCAGCCTTTGAGGGCATTCTCCAGCTTTGGTGCCAGATAATGCTCAACAAGCCACAGTACGACAGCAACAGCAAGGGAGACACCAATAAGTAATCCCCAAGCCTTGGCCGCCTCTCCGCCGTTGTAGGTCTTATTGAGTTGTAATCCCATATTTGTAATCGGAGTCAAGATAGATATTGATGCTACACCTGCAATGGCGCAATGTAAAATCCATATAATCTGGCGTGCAGGTTTAAAGAAAAGCAAGAGCAGCACGAATACGACTGGCAGCATAACCAGACCGCCCCGTGACAGGGTCAGGAATAGCGAGACCAGAATTGGCACCAACATGAAGCCATGAGTAGCTTTGCCATACCATGATTTTGATTTCATCAGACAAAAAACGGCAGCGAATAGGAAAGCCATTAGAAAGGCGGCATATGTATTCGCATATTGAAACACTGATGTCAGCCGGAGCCCATTTGAATCTGTCATGACTGCATTGGTATAGCGGTCATTATACACATATTGGCTAAGCCAGCCCACCAGCTTGCCGGCAAGTACCCACTGTCCGAACCAGTTGATAAAGCCAAAGCCGACAATGACATAAGCAATGGTCATAATCACATTGTGAATAATCTTATTGCCTAACCGATCCTGAAGTAGATAAATTGAGATGATAAACAGAGCGGCATATATGCACTGCACTACTACCATATTCATTGCGAGATAATGAGAAGCTGCTGAAATTAGCGAAAGCACATAAGTCAGGGGAAGCAGCAGTACCAATACAGCCAGCCAATCCCTTTGCTCTTCCAGCTTGAATTTCTTATAATAGGTTAAGATTCCTAAAATCAATAGAATCGTGCTGATGATCAAAGCCCAATATAGTGGCTTCTCAAAATCGAGCATTTGTCCATTAAAAAGTGCAGCCTGGAAGGGGGCCCAAGCTAAAAACAAAATCATCCCAACAATTAACACCCAAAATATAGCCGGCCTTTTATCGTCACGGGTCGACGTTTTGGCCTGTTTCCCGTATACTGGATTCGACAAGGTTTACAATCTCCTTTTCTTGTAGATACGTCAATATTTTAGCATAAAAATTTGCTTCTACATAGCTATGCTCCTAGACAGTGTAGATAATGATAGAACTTGGGGACATTTGTGTCCCATCTATACTAAACTTTATTAAAGGTAGATCTGTTCAAATAACGAGGATATTATGCTTAATGATTGTATTGAAAAATAAAGCTCTGCTTGGAGATGGGGTTAACTTTATGTTAAAGAAAATAGCAAAAAAAATTCCACAATTAAACAAGATAGTCGATGAGAGAAATAGATATGCTCTTGATAGCGAAAAAAAATATGAGAAGATTTTAGAATTGGAACGTATTAACGCAGACTTAGTGTCTAGAATTGCATCGGATAGGAGCCTCAAAGATGACTTGTTGAAGCAAAATGAAATTGTTAACTGGAAGTGTAAAGCGAAAAGGCTTGAAAATCAAATTTCAAGCTATTTAGACGGGGACGGGAGTATCATAGATCATTCCTTCATTAGACTTGCAGAAGATCAACATGTTGTTGCGTTCATTCCAGTTGAGCTACTTTTCACAGAAGACAAAATTACGGCATATTCCAAAGTGGATCAAATAACGGCGGACTGGAAGCATCAAAACACAGTTTGGGAAAATATTAATTTGGTTAGATTAAAACCTCATCGGGACCTGATGAATTTTTTTAAAGGCCTTGAAAAGAGCCCTGATGCCTATATTAAATGGTTTGAAAACTTATTTTCTTCAAGAGGGCTAATTGCGGAATCTTCAATAGCTGTAATAGATAGACGTCATAGAGAATTTCAATGCATGAGCAAGGAGCTAAATAAAGGAATTGATTTTTTTACTGATAATCCAATAGAGGTCAGATGGAATCCTAGCGGTTATTTTAATATAATCGATGGTCACCATCGCGCAATGTTTCTTTACTGTTCTGGAATGAGGTTGATTCCAGCAAAAGTTAGCGTCCAAGAATTTATAAATTGGATAAATAAAGAAAAAGCTTTGGAATGTCTTGAATTAATTAATGATCAGGTAAGAAGCGAGTTTTATACACCTATTTGTAATCCGTATTTTTATGATAGGCCTGCTTATCGTGATAATTCGTATAAATCAAGATTAGACCATATACTTGAATTTTTCAATTCGAAGAGGTTTAGTAATTATAAGATCTTAGATATTGGTTCAAACCTAGGATATTATTCACAATTTTTTAGTAGAGAAGGAGCAAAAGTTACTGCTTTGGAACCTGATAAACAACACTATGATTTAGCAAAATTATTAACGGAGCTTACACATACAAATATTACGTTACTTCAAGATAAAATTGAAGAGTATGAAACGAGTGAAACTTACGATGTTGCGATATTTTTAACTGTTTTTTATCATTTTTTCGAAGACAAAAGAGAACTTATTATCAAGAATCTTGATAAGTTGATCACTTCATTTATTATCTGGGAATCTGGCGATAATCCTCAAATGGAGATCGATTACATTACTCAGAACTCTAAATTTACTTATTACAAACAGATTGGCGACACATATGGGACGGATAAAATTAGGGAGTTGGGTATTTTTTCTGTGAGTCCTTTTTGAGTAATAATGAGCGCATAAAGTACAATTTTGTTATGGAGTGATTGATATGAAGATACTAATAACTGGTGGGGCAGGATTTATAGGGTCAACTGTTGCTGAACAATTGCTAAATTTAGGCCATAATGTTTTTGTGATTGACAATTTATCTACTGGTCACTTAAGCAATTTAGATGAAAGAGCTGTTTTTTTTGAAGCTGATATTAAATCTGACCAACTGAATAACTTATTCAATCAGATTAAGCCTGATCAAGTATTACATTTTGCGGCTCAAGTAAATGTGAATAGATCGATTGAAGACCCTTTGCTGGATGAGGAGACTAATATTAAAGGAACAGTTAACATACTGGAAAATTGCAAGAAGCATGGTGTTAAAAAGATTATATATGCTTCTTCTGCGGCGGTTTACGGTGTTCCTCAAAACTTACCTATTGCTGAGAATCATACTATTGACCCTATCTCTTTTTATGGTATATCCAAGTTTGTACCTGAACAGTATATCAAAACTTATGCTGCTCTTTATGGATTTAAATATACTATTTTAAGGTATTCTAACGTTTTTGGACCTAAACAAGATCATGTTGGAGAAGGAGGAGTAGTCTCTATTTTCATAAACAAGATGTTAAAAAACGAATCTCTTATTATTTATGGTAATGGAGAGCAGACAAGAGATTTTATTTACGTCCAAGATGTTGTTAATGCTAATATCGCAGCTATTGATAGCGAGATTAATGGGGTATTTAATGTGAGTACAAATACTACAATTAGTTTGAATGAACTTGTGAGGATTATGTCCGAGTTTAATTCTAAAAAAGTAGAATTGACCTATCAAGAAAATAGAGTAGGGGATATTATCCATAGCTGTCTTGATAATAGTTCGGCTATTTTGCATCTTAGCTGGAAGCCTAAATACTCTTTAGAAGAGGCATTGAAAGAAACTTTTGATTATTACAGAAGCGAAGCATTTAATAATGAGTTTGTATGATGAGAGGGCTTTTAATGAAAACTTATTGGCAAAATTTTTCGAAATATAGATTTCTTCTACGTGAATTAGTTGTTAATGATATTAAGCTAAGATATCGGAAATCTGTTTTGGGTATTGTTTGGAGCGTGCTTCATCCTCTATTGATGATGTTTGTTCTTACGATGGTTTTCTCTAACTTGTTCAAAAGTGATGTTCCGTATTTTCCGGTATATGTTTTTACAGGTAGAATTATATGGGATATGTATTCACAATGCACGAGCATGTCTATGAATTCAATTGTAGGAAACGCATCCCTAATAAAAAAAGTATATATTCCTAAATATATTTTCCCTCTTGCTAAATGTCTATCAACATTGGCCAATTCAGGATTCTCGTTAATAGCTTTATTGGTTGTTATGCTATTTGTAGGTGTGAAAATAACTCCTGTGCTTCTATTGGTTCCATTAGCTATATTTTACGTTTTCTTATTCGCGACAGGAGTAGGTTTATTGTTGTCTGCCTATACAGTGTTTTTCAGAGATATTAGTTATTTATACGAAGTTTTGCTGACGGCTTGGATGTACTTCACTCCATTATTTTATCCTGCATCTGTACTTCCTGAGAATTATCAGTTTATCTTTTATATAAATCCGTTATACTATATGGTTGATTTTTTTAGGCAGATTGTAATGTATCAAACTTTTCCGAGTATCTATGAAAATATGATCTGTTTCTTGTTCGGATTTATTACTTTTATCGTTGGCTTTTATGTTTTTTATAAGAAACAAGATAAATTTATTTTACATGTATAGTAGGGAGAAAATTAATGAAGGAATCTATTATAGAGGTCGAAAATGTTTCCATGTTGTTTAATTTGAGCTCGGAAAAAATTGATAACTTCAAAGAATACTTTGTAAAGTTAGTTAAAAGACAATTGTTTTTTAATGAGTTTATTGCTCTTGAAGATGTGTCATTTAAAGTGGAGAAGGGCGATGTCTTAGGTCTTGTTGGGTTAAATGGTGCAGGGAAAAGTACACTCTTAAAAATTATTGCGGGAGTACTTAAACCTACAACGGGAAGTGTTTCTGTTAAAGGTAATATGGCACCGTTAATAGAGTTAGGCGCCGGTTTTAATCTTGATCTTTCTGCAGAAGAGAATATTTATCTCAATGGTGCAGTGTTGGGATACTCTAGAGACTTTATGAAATTGAAATACAATGAGATTGTTGATTTTTCTGAACTGCATGAATTTATGAATGTGCCTATAAAAAATTATTCTTCGGGAATGATTGCCAGGCTGGCGTTTTCAATCGCAACTATAATTGAGCCTGATATACTTATAGTAGATGAAGTTTTAGCCGTTGGTGACTATAAGTTTCAGGAGAAGTGTAAAACTAAGATAAATAGTTTGCTTAGTAGAGGAACAACGGTATTATTTGTTTCACATTCTTCTGCACAGGTAAAAGAGATTTGTAATAAGGCGATCTGGATTGAAAAGGGCAAAGTCAGAATGGTAGGTACGGCTGATGAGGTAGTTGATCAATACTCAATGGTCTAATGTCAAAGAGTTGTTTTAGAGGAGTGATTGAGTGGAAGCTAAAGTAGCCATCATTATGAGAACCAAAAACAGACCTATCTTATTAAAACGTGCAGTTCAGAGTGTCATGAATCAGACCTATGGCAATTGGGAGATTCAATTGATTAATAATGGTGGTGACATTAAGCAACTTCAACATCTTCTAAAACAATATAGTTCTGATCTTCTTAGAAAAATAAAAGTTAGTCATACTAAAAAAGATTTATATATGGAAGTTGCTACAAATATTGGCTTAGCTAATAGCCAAACTGAGTTTGTTACTTTATTGGATGACGATGATACATGGAGTCCTGATTTTTTGAGTATTTGTATAGAAAATCTAGAAAAAAATATAGAATATGATGGAGTTATAACTTCAACCTATCTAATTCATGAAGAAATATCCAATGAAAAGATAATCCAGAAGTCTAAAGTTGTATTTAACCCAAACCTAAAAAAGTTGACACTATTAAAAATTGCAAAAGGCAACTTGTTTACTACAAATTCTTTTGTATATAGAAGAGACTCTTTGGTTGGAGTTGGCAATTATAGAGAGGATTTACCTGTTTTGGGTGATTGGGAATTTAACATTAGATTTATTATGAATTGTAATGTGGGGTTTATAGCCGAACCGCTTTCTAATTATCACAAAAGAATTATGGATGGAAAATCAAATTATAATAATTCGAATTTAAAGCAGCATATTCAGTATGACTACAAAATAAGAATGGAATATTTTCGTAGGGGCTTTAAAAACAGACGTTTTATGTTGGGTTTTACAATGTTATTGTTTTGGTTCATCAATTCATTTAAGAGATTAGTAAAAAAAATAATTTATTAGATCCATTCTTAATAAACTCTGAATATAAATAGTAAGTAGGCGGTGTAATGGACAGAGAAGTAAAGGTATCAGTTATTGTACCA
>NZ_JBITPH010000038.1:0-95605 GCF_050467685.1 Paenibacillus sp. NRS-1782 | reverse complement strand
ATACAGCCTGACGGCATGTACTAAAATCTCAGCTTTGGATTTTGCAAGCAAAATCCGTACTCACTCGTTGTTCAGTTTTCAAAGATCAAACATTTCTTTTTTTGTTGATTTAGCTCGTCGCCTTATCAACTCTTATATCTTATCATGTCCGAACCAACTTTGCAAGCATTTTTTTAAATCTTTTTTTCAACACTCGCTCGCAATATTGTATTTCTTGGCCGGAATTAGAATATATCATAACGAATATTTAAATGCAAGCTTTTTTATTTATTTGTTTTATTGCCCCAAAATACCGCTTTACTCATTACTGCTCAAGTGATAAGTCTTATTTTTCTTTAATATTGATGATATCCTCCTCTGGGGAAAATGGTTGACGTCGGAGGCTATCGACTCCATATTCGCAAACTTGGTAGCGGCACTCCAACCATACTGCTTGAATCGGGAAGCGGGGAAAGCAGCTTGTCATGGAGGGATATTCCCGAAAATCTGTCATCATTCGCAACCGTTGTATCCTATGACCGGGCAGGCTATGCCTGGAGTGAGGAGGCTACTACTCCACGCACCGGGGAAAACATCGTTCGAGAGCTTCATGTTGCCTTAAAGAATACAGACATCCAGCCTCCTTATATCCTTGTAGGCCATTCTCTCGGGGGCATGTACTCAAGGCTGTACGCACAAACGTACAGTGATGAGGTGGCAGGATTGGTCCTTGTGGATGCTAGGCCTGAGAATGACGCTCGCCGGACAAATGAGATTTATGCCAAGGAACGACCTAAGGTCAATCCCACGCCATTAATATCCATTCTCCTAGAAAGGTCGGGGGCTTTTCGTCTGTTCCCTAATTTTATTCTAACGGGTCGTGTCGAGCATCAGGATAGAAAATCGTTTGTGAATATTGTCGCTTCACCCAAATACTTTCGATCTGTTGCCGAGGAGGGTGATCTGGCGAGCACGACCGAAAATGCCATACGTGGGCAACATTTGGGAAACCTCCCTGTGCGTGTGATTGCCCGGGGCATCCAGCAAAATTTGACTCAGTTCGGCATTAGTAAGCGCGGGAATAAGCAGATCGAACAAAGCTGGCAAATAGGACAGCGTGAAATGCTCAAAATCTCTACAAACAGCAAATTTATTGTTGCCAAAAAAAGCGACCATATGATTATTCATGATCAACCAGAGCTTGTCATTCAAGTTATCCGTGAGCTAATCTCCAATATCAATCACCAACGGTCAACCGTTGCTAAAACAAACACAGATGATTAGATACTCTACATGTTAATGGTTGCAAAAAACACAAAAGACGCCCGAGTTCCTTCTATATAAAGGAATCCGGGCGTCTTTGCTGCCTAACACTTATTATGCTTGATTGATCTTAGGACAAAATGCGCTTGTTTTTAGATGATGCTTCTGTGACCTTGCCAAGTATCTGTCTCAGCACTTTAGCATTCTCACCAATATAACCGGAATCAAACAGCACATCGTGCGTACCGATGACTCCATACTCTTCGTATTGACCAAGCGTTGCCTGTTGCCATAGCAGTTTATCTGATGATGTTACCGGACCCATACTATCGTCCTCTGCAACCAAGGCATGGATATTCGCCTGAACTTCACCTGCGTTAATAAGCTCATTCCGATAGATGGAGTAGATCAACATTTTGTCTTTGACTCGCTCCCTGTCGGATGGATCGGCCAAAAATGCTTTGTACTGATCCCCAATACTGTCCAACACCGCCTCGACAATCTCTTCTAGCTGCTCCGGCGTTGATTCATCCTTGGACGTCTTTCTCATAGCATCCACCATAATGAGGTCGCTCACCTGATGACCTCGGCTTTCCATGGCTTTGGCCACCTCAAAGGCCAGATTCCCTCCGAGTGAGTATCCGAGGAAGACATAAGGTCCCTCTGCTTGAATACCCACGATGGCATCCATGTAGCGATCCAGCATGTCTTGACTCTCAAAACGATCGCCGATGAATTCCAGCCCGTATACCTCGCAATGTCCTTCCAGCTCTCTAGCCATCTCATAGTAACCCAGAGAGTAGCCGACCCGAGGAGGGAAGCAGAACACTTTAAGCGTTCCTTTCCCTGGGAAGTGGATAATTTCCATTTCCTCTTCATCAGGAGCATCTTTTGTCCGCAGCCTGGATATTTCATGTGCCATTTGCTCCACCGTCGGAAGATTGAACACGAGTTGGAGCGGGAGCTGGACATCCATGACGGACGAGATTTTTTGAATCAATCCTAATACTTTCAGGGAGTGGCCCCCAAGTTCGAAGAAGTGATCTTTGACTCCGATTTCCTGCACACCGAGTACCTCGGACCAAATCTGCGCCAGTTCTACTTCAGTCGGCGTACGCGGCGGGATATACTCCGCTGTACTCCGCAGGAGTGCTTCTGGTGCCGGCAGCGCTTTGCGATCCAATTTGCCGTTCGGATTCAGCGGCATTTGTGCCAGCTGTACGAAAGCAGTCGGAATCATGTAGCTTGGCAGTTCGCTCGCCAGTGCTTCACGTAATACGTTGGCTGCAAGTCCCTCTTCAGCCACAAAGTACGCGCAAAGCTGAGTACCTCCAGTAGCATCAGCCAGTGCAAGGACGACCGCTTCCTGCACAGACGGCACTTTAAGAATTTGTGCCTCCACTTCTCCCAGCTCAATGCGGTAACCCCGGATTTTTACCTGGTGATCGATCCGCCCCAAATACTCAATATTCCCGTCTGGCAACCATCGGGCCAAATCGCCTGTCCGATAAATCCGTGCTCCCGGATTGTACGGGTGAGGAATGAACTTTTCTGCCGTCAGGTCCGACTGGTTGAAGTACCCTCGCGCTACCCCTTCGCCTGCAATGCAGAGTTCTCCCGGCACACCCACAGGTGATACCTGAGAAGCACTGTCCATCATCCATACTTGGACGTTAGCGTACGGTTTACCGATAGGCACATGCGTTAGAGCAGCAGTCTCAAGACTCGTTGTATATCGGGTCGCATATACGGCCGCTTCCGTAGGACCGTAGATGTTCTCCAGTACTGCGTGTGGAGATACTTTATAGTACTCTTCCACAAGTTTGGCGGGCAGCGTCTCGCCGCAGGCAAACAGGTATTTCAAAGTAAGGAATCCTTGGCTGCCGCCTTCCTTCAAATATTGAACGAGGACACTGAGCATCGACGGTACCAGATTGAGATGCGTGATATGGCTCGTATCCACGGCCTCCAGCAGTGCCACCGGATCTTTGTCCGCGCCCTGCGGCAAGATGACGAGAGTTCCCTGCCCAAAGAACCAGCAGAACAGCTCCGGCACGGAGAAGTCAAAGGTGAATGTGGTTTTGAGCAGGAATCGGTCGCCTGCCAGCATCGGATATTCAGCTTCCAACTGGCTCAACGTATGGACAGCGGAACGATGCTCAATCATTACGCCTTTCGGCTTACCGGTTGAACCTGACGTGTAAATGATATACGCCAGATGCTCCGGCCCGGCGAGTGGCTCCAGATTCGAGTCATCCGCATGATACGCCTGCGGGTCATCGAGTGCCAGGAGCGTGCCAGTGAACGGAAAGCGATCTTTGAGATGATTCTTCGTCAGCAGAAGCTTCGCTCCTGAATCCTCCAGCATGTGGCGAATACGATCTTCCGGGAATTCCGGATCAATCGGTACATAGGCCCCACCCGCTTTTAGAATGGCATGGATGCCGATGATCATCTCAAGCGAACGTTCAACCATGATGCCGACCGGCTGATCCGGTCTGACCCCTTGGGCACGCAACGTACGTGCGAGGCGGTTCGCCTGCTGATGAAGTTCTCCGTAGGGAAGCTTCGTTTCGCCATAAATAAGTGCTGTACGATCCGGTGTAAGCGCCGCTTTTTCCTCAAATATGCCGTGAAGGGTCTTCTCACGCGGATAAGGAGCTGCTGTATCGCCCCACACCTCTATAATCTGCGATTTCTCTTCTGGCGTGATCAGCTCCAGCTCATCAATACGAATGGCAGGCTGAACAGATACATTGCCCAGAATTTTCATAAAGTGCCCTTGAATCCGTTCCACGCTCTCCCGATCATAGACGCGGGCATTGTAACGATACAGGAACTCCAGATTACGGCCTGGCAGCACAATGAGGTTAAAATCATAATTCGTCTGTTCAAACATCTGAACATCCGTAATTGTGTATTCAGCCTCTTCACTGGCCATTTTCTCTTCCAGTTGCTCCTCCACCGGATAATTCTCGAATACCATAATATGAGAAATCAAATCTTGCTTCTGTTCGCTCTGTGCTTGAATCTCATAGAGCGGATAGGAATCATAAGCATGTCCTGCCAAATATAATTCCTGCTGTCTTTTCATCACATGGGAGAAAGTATCGCTTCCCTCAGCCTGTACCCGAACCGGAACTGTATTAATGAAGAGACCGATCATGCTTTCGATACCCGGAATCTCGGCAGGTCTTCCCGATACCACACTTCCAAAGACGACATCCTGACTTCTATTGTAGCGCTGCAACACGATTCCCCAGGCTGCTTGCATCAGCGTGTTCATCGTTACCTGGTTCTGCTTCGCCACTTGTTCCAGCCGCTCGGTCAGCTCTTCATTCAACGTGAATACAAGCTTCTCTGATACGTAGGCTTCTGCTTTTGCCAATGGCTGTGTTGTCGCTTGCGGCAGCTTCGTCTGCTGTTCGTAACCTTCCAGATAACCTCTCCAGTAAGAGGATGCCTCTTCCTCACCTTGCTCCTCCAGCCATTGAATATACTGGCTGTACGATACAGCAGCAGGAAGCTCAGGCTCCCTCTGCTCACGCAGAACCCCGTACGTTTCAAACACTTCCTGAAGCACAAGAGGCATACACCAGCCATCCAAAATGATGTGATGAGAGCTCCACAGCAGATGGTAATCCTCTTGTGCCGTCCGTAGAATGGTTACACGCAGCAATGCTCCTTCGGCAAGATCAAAGCCTCTTGCTTTGTCCTGAGCAGTACAAGCTGCAAGACGCGCTTCAATTTCACCGGATTCCAGCTCGTGCAGGTCCTCGTATACGAAGTCACACGCTCTTTCTTTAAACACAATCTGTATAGGGAAATCGCCCCATCCGGCATGGAAATTTGTTCTCAATATGGCATGCCGTTTCATCAGATGCTGTAAGCTGCGTTTGAAATCCTCAGGATAGAATGCTCCGTGAATTTCAAATTTAGCCTGCTCAAAGTAGACTTCCGAATGAGGCTCCAGCAAGCTGTGGAACAACATTCCTTTTTGCATCGGCGTCAGTTTATACATATTTTCAATACTGCCGATATGCCGTGTCTGCTCTTCCAGCTCCTCAATTTTTTCCAGGCTGATATCTTTGAGGAGTACGTCGCTTGGTGTAAGTTCCGTTCTTTCCTTTCGTACACAATGTCCAATGACTTCGCCGAGACGCTTCTTCAGGATGCCGACAAACTTCTCTACCGACTCCGTGTGGAACTGCTGACGGTTATAGCTGACCGAAAGCTGAAGTCGTCCTTCGGCAATCAGTCCATTAATGTTCAATGCCTGATGCTGTACCATCTGCTCACTGACCTCAGATCCTACCGAGTAAGGCGATACCTCCATCATCCCCCCTGCAAGATCCTGGTCGAACTGTCCCAGGTAGTTGAAGATAATCTCCGGTTCAGCCGAGAAGGAGGAGACATCGGATACGTCGCTCAAATATTTCAAAATACCATATCCGACACCTTTGTTAGGAATGTGGCGCAAGCCTTCCTTGACGCGCTTGATTCTGGCGCCGATCTCCAGGCCCTCTTTCATCTCAAGGGCGACAGGGTATTGGCTTGTAAACCAGCCTATAGTGCGAGTGATATCCAGTTCAGGTACAACAGGCTCCCGTCCATGTCCTTCCAGAAGGATGCCTATACGTTCGATCCCAGTCCACTCGTGAACAGCCATGCCGAGGGCCGTCAGGAGCAAATCGTTAACTTCCGTGTTGTAAGTGCGGTTCGCCTCTTTCAGGAACTGCTCTGTCTCTTCTGGTGACCATCTCACCGTAACCGTCCCGCTGTCTTTAATGAGAAGAGCGTCGTCTACCTTGTCTTTGGGAAGAGGGGCGAAGCCATCCCCTTCTACCCCTGCCCAATAGCTGCGTTCTTGTTCAGCCGCCGGACTGTTCGCATATTGTGTGATTCCCTGGGCCCATGCACGGTACGAATCCGTCTTCTGCGGAAGCTTGACAGCTTCTCCACGTGCTGCCTGCTCGTAGCCTTCCTGCAGGTCCTCAAAGAGGATGCGCCAGGATACGCCATCAACAGCCAGATGATGAATAACGATTAACAGATGTTCGCCTTCCGCGCAGCGGAATAGGCCCAATCTTAAGAGAGGTCCATCACCGAGAGAGATGCTGCGCTGAATGGCTTCGGCACCTGCTTCTATTGCCGAAGCCGGGTCTGTTTCATCCTTCAGATCGTGGATCTGGAGGCTATAAAGCTCACCCTCACCTAAGCTGCGGTTCCAGGCTTCAAATCCCTGCTCTCCTTGGCGGAACACCAGTCGCAGCGCATCATGATGTTCTGCAATTTTCCGAACAACCTTGGCGAGCGCATCGGTATCGAAGCCTTCCCGACGGTACAACATGACCGACTGATTAAAGTGGTGCAGGTCCGTCGACTGCTCGTCGAAAAATCTGCACTGGGCAGGTCCCAGTCTTACCGCTCCGTGTACCTCGCTCTGATCCGCAATTCGGCTGACCGCCCTAACACGCTGGGCCAGCTCTGCAATGGTCGGATAGCTGAACAAATCCTTCATCTCAAGTTTATAGCCTGCTTGGAGCAGCCTTGATGAGACTTGAATGGATTTGATCGAGTCGCCTCCGAGCTCAAAGAAATTGTCATGGATGCCGACAAGCGGAACACCTAGCACACCCTGCCAGATCGAAGCCA
This sequence comes from Paenibacillus sp. NRS-1782, assembly GCF_050467685.1. Taxonomy (NCBI): domain Bacteria; kingdom Bacillati; phylum Bacillota; class Bacilli; order Caryophanales; family Paenibacillaceae; genus Paenibacillus; species Paenibacillus sp. NRS-1782. The sequence continues at coordinate 88,708 of NZ_JBITPH010000038.1, read as the reverse complement.
AAATGTTCTCCACATCCGTCCGCGGAGCAGTAAAGGCCGCGCCCGCCTTCACACCCGAGTTCGGTTCAGGCAGTGCCTTACGGTCCAGCTTGCCATTCGGTGTCAAAGGCATCACGTCCAGTTGGACGAAGTAGGACGGGATCATATATGCAGGCAGTCCAGAAAGTTCGTTCCGCAGCTCACTGACAGACATTTCCCGATCAGCTACGAAGTAGGCACACAGAGACTTCTGCCCATGGGCATCTGCCCACGCAACAACGAGAGCTTCCTCTACAAGTGGGATATCCTGTAGCTTGGCCTCAATCTCACCAAGCTCTATACGATAGCCCCGTATTTTAACTTGATGGTCAATACGTCCAATGTACTCAATGTCTCCATTAGGAAGGCGACGAGCCAAATCCCCGGTTCGATACATATTTCCTTCCGAAGCAAACGGATTTCTAATGAATTTTTCTGCGGTAAGCTCAGGACGGTTCAGGTATCCGCGGGCTACCCCGTCCCCTGCGATGTACATTTCGCCCTCCACGCCTAATGGCACGAGACGAAGCTGTTCATCCAGGATATGGATGTATATATTGTCTGCCGGCAATCCAATAGGTACGGATTCACGTGTATCCTTCACAGGATCGTACAGGTGAATCATGCAGCCGACGACCGTTTCGGTTGGACCGTATTCATTGTAGATTTTAATGTTGCCGCCAAAGAGATCTGTGATGGTTTGCGACAAATGTGTGGTCAAATTCTCTCCACCCACAATGAGCTGCTGAATGCGACTTTCCGCCGGGATGGTCATATCTTTAATCAGACTGAGATGAGTCGGCGTCAGCTTGAGAATGTCCACCGCATTTTCGCGCAAAATATGCTGAACAACCTCCGCTTTATCTATACCATCGTAAATCCGTACTAATCCTCCGTTAATTAATGGAGTGAAAATTGATGTCAGCGTCAGGTCAAACGAAATGGACGAGTACAGCGGAAAATCTGTTGGTTTCCCTGCACAGTAGACCTTATTGGCCCACCAGATGTAGTTCACGATCCCTTTATGGTTAATCATGGTTCCCTTCGGATTCCCTGTTGTACCCGAGGTATAGATTAAATACACCAGATCGTTTCCTCTCACTGGCAGATTGGGATTATCCACCCCGTCACCGTAGATGTGCGGCGAATCCAATTCCATAACCGTTCCCTCAAAGGAGGCCAGCTCCGTCAGGTGGCTCTGTGTGAGCAAAATTCCAGCGCCAGAATCCTTCAGAATATACTGAATTCGTTCCTGCGGATATTCAGGATCAATAGGTACATAGGCCCCGCCCGCTTTGAGCACACCCATGATGGCGACAAGCAGCTCCACAGACCGATCCGCCAGCAGGCCCACCACTTGTTCACTCCGAAGTCCCTGGGCGATCAAGGTGGCGGCCAATCTGTTCGCCTGCTCGTTCAACTCCCGATACGTGACCTGAACATCGCCGTTAACAGCTGCAATCTTATCTGGCGTACGGACAACCTGTTCTTCAAATAAGGTATGCAGACCCTGATCACTTGGATAAGTATGGGCCTTGCCGCCCCAGTCTAGCAGTTTCATCCGTTCCTCAGATGTTACAATCTCCAGTTCCTCTATGGTCGCCTGCGGACGAGTAGCTACCTGATCGAGCATTTGCATCAAGTGTCCACCGATCCGTGCAATGCTTTCTTGTTCGTAGACCAAAGCATTGTAACGAATGCAGACCCTGATATCCTCGCCTGGAATCACAACCAGGTTAAAGTCATAGTTCGTTTGTTCAAACATGGTGAAGTTCGCGACTTCGAGATTGTCCTCATGTTGATTACCCGACTGTTCCACCTGTTCGTCGAGCGGATAATTTTCAAAGATCATAATATGAGAAATCAGGTCCTGCTTTTGGGTTGTTTTCCCCTGAATCTCATATAGTGGGTAAGTGTCGTAAGCACGGCCTGCCAGCGATTGTGCCTGTGTACGTTTCATGACCTCGACAAAGGCTTCGTCTTTGGAGGACTGTACACGGATAGGTACTGTATTAATGAACAGACCCACCATATTTTCGATACCTGCAATCTCAGCCGGTCTACCTGACACAACGCCGCCGAAAACCACATCCGAGCTGGCATTGTAACGTTGAAGAATCAGTCCCCAAGCTGTCTGCATTAAGGTGTTGACAGTCACGTGGTTTCGCTTCGCCACAACATCCATTTTATCGGTCAAGGATGCACCCAGATGGAGAACATGCTCATTTAGAACATAGCCCGCTTCTTTGGCCTGAGATTTCGTCTTGCCTTCCGGCAATACGGTATTCCCATCATAGTCCTTGAGGTATTGGCTCCAATATGTTGAAGCTTCCTCATCATCCTGTGCATCAAGCCACTCAATATAACGGCTATAAGGCTGAGCTGGCGGCAGCACAGGCTGTACCTGCTGTCGCATAGCAGAATAATAATCGAACAGCTCCTGCGTAATGATCGGGATGCACCAGCCATCCATGACAATATGATGGAAGCTCCATAATACCAGAGAGCTTTGTTCTGTTTGCAAGACGGTCACTCGCATCAGCGGATCTTCCGACAAGCTGAACCCCTTAGCCATATCCTCAGCAGTGTAAGCCTTGATCTGGGCTTCTTGCTCTTGCAAAGTTGCGGCACGCAAATCTACGTAGTGCAGAGGGATTAGCCGTTGCTTAATGACAACTTGCAGCGGTACATCACCAATGTTGTTGTAAAAGCTGGTACGTAGTATGGCATGTCTTTGCACCAAAGCCTGGAAGCTCTCGAAGAAGGTCTCTACATCGAAGCTGCCTCGCAGCTCGAATGTAGCCTGCTCGAAGTATGAAGAGGAGTCTGGCTCCAGCAGGCTGTGAAACAGCATCCCCTTCTGCATTGGCGTAAGCTTGTACACATCTTCAATCTCTCCAGTGTGGGCCGTCCGCGCTGTAAGTCGATCAAGCTGCTCCAGTGTTAATCCCTGAAACAAAACATCACTTGGTGTAAGCTGTGAACGCTCCTGCGCCACACAATGCCGGATGACCTCGCTGAGGCTGGACTGTAATAATTCAGCAAAATGATTCACCGTCTCCTTGCGATACTGCATGCTGCTGTACGTAACCGTCAGTGATAGCTGGCCTTCGGCAATCATGCCATTCACATCCAGAGCATACTGCTGTGGTGTGTGGTCGCTGAGCGCCTTACCGACTGAATGTGTGGATAGGCTGAGGGCATTCCCCTCCAAATCCTGATCAAACTGTCCAAGGTAGTTAAAGGAAATCTCCGGCTCTACGCCGAACCCGCCACTTTTCTCCAGTGCCATATATTTAAGAAGGCCGTAGCCGATTCCTTTGTGCGGAATCTGGCGCAAATTCTCCTTGATACGCTTGATTCGTGCAGAACCTTCCTGTCCGTCTTGAAGGTTCAGCAGAACCGGATACTGGGTTGTGAACCAGCCCACGGTACGGGTGATATCCAGTTTCGGTAGAATCATTTCCCGTCCATGCCCTTCAAGATTGACCAAAATCTGCTCCATGCCTGTCCAGCGCTGTATTGCTGCCCCCAGAGCAGTCAAGAGCAAATCATTCGTCTCCGTATGATACGCCCGGTTCGCTTGTCGCAGCAGCAGGTCCGTTTCTTCCGCAGACCACGTTACCGTTACCGACTCGGTATCCCGAATGGTGCCCGGCTCCTGATCCTTATCCTTTGGCAGTGGAGCCAAAATCGCCTCCTCGATCTGCTGCCAGTATGCACGCTCCTTGTCCAGAGCAGGCCCTTCTGCATACTTCGCCGCTTGCTCAGACCATACAAGATACGAATCGGTCTTTTGAGGAAGAACGATTGCTTGTCCATTCAACGCCTGCTCGTATCCCGCTGCGATATCCTCAAACAGGATGCGCCAGGATACGCCGTCAACCAGGAGGTGATGGATGACAATTAACAAATGATCGCCATCGTCACAATGGAACAAGCCTAGCTTGAACAGCGGGCCGTCTTCCAGGTGAAAGCTTGCCTGGATGTCATCGGCTTTGGCTTGAACGGCAGCTGCCTGGTCTTCTGCCTGCCGCACATCAGCGATGTCCAATGTGTAGAGCTCACCTTCGTCCGTTCCCCGATTCCAGGCTGCATATCCAGCTTCTGTAGAACGGAAGACCATACGCAGCGCGTCATGGTGGGTAGCAATTTGGGCCACCGTCAATCGGAGTGCAGCCTCATCAAAGCCGTCTTTCCGATAGAGCATAACGGCATGATTGTAATGATGCGGCTCCGCTGTATGGCGTTCAAAGAACCAACGCTGAATTGGCATTAACTCCGCTGCACCTTGGATCTCGCCCTGTTCTGCTGTGCGTCCGGCTGCCTGAAGATACGGGCTTAGCTCGGCAATTGTCGGATATTTAAAGAGATCCTTCATCTCTAGCTTATACCCGGCTTGGAACAATCTCGAGGATACCTGGATCGCTTTGATGGAGTCACCACCCAGATCGAAGAAATGATCATGGATGCCGACCTGCTGCGCTCCCAATACACCTTGCCATACGGACGCCAGAGCTTCCTCAGCCTTCGTCCTTGGCGGTTCATAAACCGCTCCTGTCTGCACATTGACCTCCGGAGCAGGAAGCGCCTTGCGATCCAGCTTGCCATTTGGCGTCAATGGCATCTGTTCCAATTGCATGAAGTAAGACGGAATCATATAAGCTGGCAGCTCAGCAGCCAAGGCTTTTCTCAATTCGCCTACCGTCAGCATCTGATCGGCAGTGAAATAGGCGACAAGCACCTTTTGCCCACTTCCATCCTCCCGGGCGAGCACAACGGCCTCCCTTACAGACGGGGCATGGAGCAGCTTCGCTTCCACTTCGCCCAGCTCGATGCGGTAACCACGGATTTTAACCTGATGGTCAATCCGTCCCAAATACTCCATGCTGCCATCCGGCAGCCAGCGTGCCAGGTCACCCGAGCGGTACATACGCTCGCCCGCTGCAAACGGATGAGCGACAAACTTCTCTTCCGTTAATTCCGGTCGGTTCAGGTAGCCGCGCGCCAGGCCTTCGCCCGCCACGTAGAGTTCACCCGGAATACCAATCGGCTGTGGACGGCGCTGTTCATCCAGAATGTAAGCACGCAGCGTCGGAATCGTGATGCCGATATTGCTGCGGCCCTGTTCAATTTCCAGCTCTGTAATTTCCTTGTATGTTACATGTACGGTCGTTTCGGTAATGCCGTACATATTGATGAGCTGCACTTGCGGGTACTTCGTTCTCCAGTCCTTGAGCAAGGCCGGGCTTAATGCCTCTCCACCGAAGATAATCATACGGAGACTCAGCTCTGCGGCGTGATGAGCAAGCTCTTCCTGTAGTAACTGGTAGAAGTATGTCGGCGTCTGGTTCAAGACGGTGACCTTCTGGTCCTTAAGCAATTGCAAGAATCGATCCGGACTCTTCGCCGTAAGCGATGGAACGATGACCAGACGTCCTCCGTTCAGCAATGCCCCATACATCTCCCATACAGAGAAATCAAAGCAGAATGAATGGAACAGTGTCCACGTATCCTGAGGACCGAAATCAAACATATTTTTATCATTAAAGAGCAAGCGAACTACATTTTTGTGCTCGATCAGCGTTCCCTTTGGCTTTCCTGTCGTACCCGATGTGTAGATGACGTAGGCAAGATGCTCCGGTCCGGCTGCAGGCTGCAGGTTTGAGATATCTTCCTTGTAGGAAGCCGCCTCGTCCAGATTGATGATGTCACCGGCGAAGGAGGCGCGTTTCTCCAGATGCGCTTGTGTCAGCAGTAGCTTGGCTCCTGAATCCTCCAGCATAAAGCGAATGCGGTCTTCTGGATATTCAGGGTCCACAGGGACGTAAGCTCCGCCCGCCTTCAAAATGGCCAAAATCCCGACGACCATTTCGAGGGAACGATCCGCCATGATTCCAGCCAAACCATCCGGTTGGAGGCCACGCTCGCAGAGCGTTCTGGCAAGTCTGTTTGCCCGTTCGTTCAGCTCGCTGTAGGACAGGGTTGCCTCTTTACATACGACTGCTACTGCATTCGGAGTATGAGCAGCCTGTTCCTCGAACAACGCATGAATCGTCTTGTCACGAGGATAATCTGCTCTGGCTTCGGCCGACTCCTGCATCAGCTTTGATTTTTCCTGAGGTGTCACGATATCAAGGGATGACAACGGCATCGCCGGATTGGCGGTTGCTTCCCGAATAAGCTGTACAAAGTGGCCTGCCATCCGTTCAGCAGTCTCTCGCTTGTAGATCGCAGTCGAGTACTCAAGCGCGCAATCCAATGCCCCATCCGCTTCACTTACGGTCAGCGTGAGGTCAAACTTGGCAGCAGGATGTACATTATCGTAAGGAGTGAAACGCAATCCCTCTATTTCTTGTTCTCCCTGCTCGATATTTTGCAGGACAAACATGGTATCAAATAGCGGGTTACGGCTCAGGTCACGCTGAAGCTCCAGCTTTTCTACCAGCTCCTCGAACGGATAATCCTGGTTTTCATAGGCCTGCAGCGCTGTTTCCTTCACTTCCTGCAAATAAGCCTCGAAAGACTTCTCCCCTTCCGGATAAGTACGTAGTGCCACTGTGCCGACGAACATACCGATGAGACCTTCGAGTGTCGCATGGGATCTTCCCGCCACAGGTGAGCCGACAATGACATCTTCCTGACCTGTGTACTTGTGCAAGAGCGCTGTATAGGCTGCCAGCAGTACCATGAACAGAGTAGAACCCGTCCGGGTAGCCAGCTCCTGGAGTGAACCGCTCAGAGAAGAATCAATACGGAAGTCGATCCGGTCCCCCGCAAAGCTTCGCACCGCAGAACGGACTTCATCCCCCGGCAAATCCAGCACTGGCAAGCTTCCGCGGAATGCATCCAGCCAGTAAGCCTCCTGGGCTTTGAGATGTTCGCTTCCGAGTTGCTCCTGCTGCCATACCGCATAGTCTGTGTACTGGATCTGTAGTGCAGGTAATAAGTCCTCCTCTTGGTAGAAGCGGAGAAACTCTTCTATGAGAATATTCATAGAAACACCATCTGAGACAATATGATGCATATCAAACAACAGTAAATGGCGCTCATGCGCAATTTGGATAAGGCCGACCCGCAGCAATGGAGCCTCGCCAAGATCGAAGGGACGGACAAATTGCTGAACGGAAGCTTCTGCCTCTTCCTCGCTCAACTCCGCATATTCCACAGTAAATGGTACATCCGTCAGGATCTGCTGTATGGGTTCACCGTTAACAGTCACAAAACGGGTACGTAGCGAACCATGGCGATGAATCAGACGACGGAATGCCTGCTCCAGCCGTTCCCGATCCAAGACTCCCTCAACCGTAAGGATACCCGGCATATTATAGCTCAGCTCTCCGCCTTCCAGCTGACTTAGAATAAACAGCCGTTTTTGGCTTGAGGACAAGGGGTAGTGCTCACGTAGTCCAGCCGTAGGAATTTCCTCAAAATCGAGCGGTGTATAGCCCTCAATCGCATAAGCCAATCCTTCAATTGTAGGGGACTGGAACACCTCTCTCAGACTAATCTCACGGTTCATTTCCTTGCGAATTCGTGAGACTAGCAGGGCTGCACGCAGTGAGTGACCTCCAAAATGGAAGAAATTATCCTTCACTCCCGCGTTCTCTACACCCAACACTTCTTGCCAGATTTCGGCTAATTGAATTTCCACAGGTGTCTTCGGAGCTACAGATGAAGCAACTGCCCATCCGCGCTCTCCCTGCAACGCTTTTCGATCTATTTTTCCGTTCGACGTCAGAGGCATGTCCTCCAGTTGTATGAAGCGGGAAGGGAGCATATATCCAGGTAACATCTCCGACAGAACAGCCCGAAGCTCGGATACCTCAAGTTTCTGAGCGGCTACGAAATAAGCGACTAGATCTTTGTAGCCGTCATCGCCCTCTACAGCCATGGCCACGACTTCCTGAACGGACGCCACTCTGAGCATTTGTGCTTCGACCTCACCCAGCTCGATTCGATAGCCGCGAATTTTGACTTGGTGATCTATTCGACCTAAGTACTCGATGGTTCCATTCGGTAACCAGCGAACCAGGTCACCCGTCCGATACATACGCTCTCCTGGAGCAAACGGATTGTCCACGAATTTCTCATCCATTAACTCAGGCCGGTTATGATACCCCCGTGCTAACCCGATACCCGAAATGCATAGCTCTCCAGCTACGCCAACAGGCTGCAATCTAAAATGGTCATCCAAGATGTACACACTATGGTTAGCAATAGGTTGTCCAATAGATACAATATCCGTTGCTTCCTCACTGTCCGGGACAGACCAGATTGTGGTGCATACGGAGTCCTCCGTTGGGCCATAGCCATTAGAGTATCGTACATGCTTCCTCCACTTTTCGATCAACTCGACCGATGCGGCTGATCCGGCGGTTAGTAGGCACCGCAGTGTTGGCAGACGCTCTGGATCAAATTGGATAGCGTAAGCGGGTGGCAGAGTCGCTATCGTAATTCCCTTGTCATTTAAGAAATGCTCAAACAAGGCATAATCCAAAATGTCATGTGTAGAAGGAATGCACAGAGCAGCCCCTTGGCTTAGTGCCGTTAAAATTTCCGAAACCGATGCATCGAACGACAGGCTTGCAAACTGAACGATTCGGTCCTGCGGTGTAACTTCGAAGAGTGCCCCGTATACGTCCGAAAGATTTTGCAGTCCCCGATGTTCAACTAATACGCCCTTAGGCTGACCCGTCGTACCTGAAGTATAGATCACGTAGGCCAGATCATCCGGGCCAGCAGTATCCTTCAAATTCGAGGTGTCGGCATCATAGGTTAATGGTTCATCCAGCAGCAAAACATTTTCCATCCAGCCAAGATGCTCCAGGAGACGGGTCTGTGCAAGGATCAGCTTCGCCCCGCAATCTTCAAGCATGTAACTGATTCGTTCTTTCGGATACTCTGGATCAATGGGAACATAGGCACCCCCGGCTTTCATAATCCCGTAGATTCCAACGATCATTTCGGGCGACCGTTCAGCAATCAGTCCCACCAGGTCTCCCGTCTTGATTCCCTGAGTATGGAGCCTTCTCGCCAGTCCATTGGCTTTTGCATTGAGCTCGGCGTAGGTCAGCATCTCGTCCTCGAACCAAATGGCAGTCGCGTCTGGCGTTCGTCCCGCCTGTTCCTCCAACAGCCCGTGGAACGTGCTACAGTGCTCGTAACTGATTTTCGTGTTTCCCCATACGTTCAAAATCTGCTCTCTCTCCTGCGGCGTGACCAATTCCAGAGCATCCACGGAAATGGCAGGGTTCTCTACAATTTGTTCCATAAGGTGAACCAGATGTCCCTTGATTTGCTCAATCGTCTCTTGATCATAAACAAGTGCATTGTATTGGAAAAGCAATTTCATCTCTTCACCCGGCAGGACGATCAGGTTAAAATCGTAGTTCGTTTGCTCAAGAAGCTCCGCGTCCTCAATCTCAAAGGCAGCCTCGCCACCACCCAGACGCTCTACCTCCTCCTCGACAGGATAGTTCTCAAATACCATAATATGTGAGATTAGATCCTGCTTCTGATCCGTCTGAGCCTGAATCTCAAACAGTGGGTAGGTGTCGTACATATGAGAAGCCATATATTGCTCCTGCTGCTGCTTCATCAGGATAGAGAAGGGGAGATTTTCTTCCGTCTTCACACGAACGGGAATCGTATTGATGAACAAACCGATCATCCGATCAATGCCCGGGATTTCTGCTGGTCTGCCCGATACTACACTTCCGTACACGACATCCCGGCTACCGTTATAGCGTTGAAGCGCAATGCCCCAGATGGACTGCAGCAGTATATTCACCGTGACATGAGCATTTCTGGCCACCTTTTCGAGGCGCTCAGTCAGTTCCCTGCTGAGAGGGTAATTCAGCTTTTCTGCTACATAGCCTTCTCCCTTACTTGCTCCAACGACTTGAGGTAAAAGCGTCTGCTGCTCGTAACCGGCCAGATATCGGCCCCAATAGTTGGACGCAACTACTTCATCCTGCTGTTCCAGCCATTCGATATATCGACTGTATGGCTGAACCTCTGCCAGCTGCGGCTCTCTTCCTTCCAGGAGGGAAAAATAATGCTCAAATACCTCCTGCGTAATTAACGGAACACACCATCCATCCATGACGATGTGGTGGAAGCTCCACAAGAGACGGAAGCTAGCTTCACCTGTGCACAAAATCGAAACACGGAGAAGCTCATCTTCAGACAGGTTGAAGCCCTGTTCTTTGTCCTTTGCAGCAAACGTCTTCAAATAAGCTTCGCGCTGCGTTGCGTTCATCTCCCGCAGATCTTCGTACACCAGTTTGGCGCCTCGGTGCCGAAATACAACCTGTAAAGGCTCGCTACCCCATCCGCTATAAAAGTTCGTGCGCAGGATGGCATGACGCTCCACCACTGCATCCAGACTGTGTCCAAAGGCAGCTGGGTCAAAGCTGCCCTTAAAGTCAAAGGCAGCCTGCTCAAAATAAGCACCCGTATGCGGCTCTAACATATCATGAAACAGCATGCCCTTCTGCATCGGCGTCAGACTGTATACATTCTCAATATCACCTATGTGGCTGGTTTGCTTAGAAAGCTCTTCTAAATCAGCAATGCTCAGCCCTTTCGCAAGCACATCGCTTGGTGTCAATACCGATCTCTCTTGGGTTACGCAATGATGGAGAAGCTCGCGCAAGCTGTCTTCAATATATCCAGCAAGTTGCTCCATCGTAGATGACTTATACTGTTTTCCGTTATAAGTAATCGTTAGAGTCAGGGCTCCGTCCGTCACCATGCCATTGATATCTAGCGTATAGGCTGGTTCCTCCAACAAGCTTTGGGCGCTTCCGGTCGGATAAGGAGAAATCTGCAACGAGCTTCCCTGCAAATCCTGATCAAATTGCCCCAGATAGTTAAAAGAAATCTCAGGCTGCAAGCTGAAGCTGTCTACGTCCACCTGATTTGCCATGCTTTGGAGTAACCCATATCCGATACCTTTGTTCGGAATTCGGCGCAGCCCTTCTTTCACAGACTTGATCAAGGCTGCCACTTCTGGGTCATCGCCCAATTCCAAAATTACCGGATATTGGCTTGTAAACCAACCAACGGTACGGGTGATGTCGATATTCGGTATAATCGGTTCACGACCGTGGCCTTCCAGATTCACAGCAATCTTTCCGATGCCAGACCATTTGGATACCGCCATGCCCAGAGCGGTCAATAGCAGATCGTTCGTCTCCGTTTGGTAAGCACGGTGGGCTTTTCTCAGCAGTTGGTCAGTTTCTTCTGCAGTCCATTGTGCTGTTACCACTTCGCTATCCCGTAAAAGAAGGCTTTCTACAGCCTCATCCTTCGGTAACTGCTCAAGTTGCTGTCCTTCCAGGTCTCTCCAATACGCCTGATGAATTTCGATTGCCGGGCTTTCCGAATAACGGGAAAGAGCATCACCCCAGTCACGGAAGGCGTCCGTCTTCTGCGGAAATGTCAGCTCTTGTCCTTGAGTTACCTGTTCATAGCCCGCTGCGATATCCTCAAACAAAATCCGCCAGGATACTCCGTCCACCACCAAATGGTGGATCACGATCAGCAGATGGTCTCCATCCTGACAATGGAAAAGTCCTAGCTTCAACAGCGGACCCTCTGCCAGATTGATGCTGCGCTGAATGTCATCCGACAACGCTGTAATGGCTGTGACCGGATTGGATTCATTCCGTAAATCAGCCGTTTGCAGGCTATAAAGCTCTCCTTCTTCAAAACCACGATTCCAAGCCTCGTAGCCTTGTTCTGTCTGACGAAAAACCATGCGGAGGGCGTCATGATGCTGGGCGAGTTTTCTCAGCACTTGATGCAAGGCCTTTTCCTCAAATCCCTGTTCACGGTACAGCATGACCGCTTGATTGAAATGATGCGGCTCTGCCTGCTTCCGTCCAAAGAACCACTGCTGGACTGGAGTCAAGGAGGCCGATCCACGCACAGTTCCTTGTTCTGCCATATGCACAGCCGTTTGTATTTGCGCGCTTAGCTCCGCAATGGTTGGAGATTTGAACAGTTCCTTCATCTCTAACCGATAACCAGCCTGTAGCAACCGTGACGAAACCTGAATGGCCTTAATGGAGTCTCCTCCCAATTCAAAGAAATTGTCATGGATCCCCACCTGCTCGGCACCCAGCACCCCCTGCCAAACAGAAGCCAAGGCTTCTTCCGCCGGTGTACGGGGAGCCGTATACTTCCGTCCCGTATGCACACCCACTTGAGGAGCTGGCAGAGATCTGCGGTCCACTTTTCCGTTCGTCGTTAATGGCATACGATCCAGCTGCACAAAATAGGACGGGATCATATAACCCGGAAGTACCTGCGATAGAGCAAGACGCACTTCTCCTGCCGTGAGCATGCGATCCGCCACATAATAAGCGCAAAGCTGCTTCTCTCCAAGCTCATCCGTGCGAACGACCACTACGGTGTCAATGACCGTCTCCACCTTGGTCAACTGAGCCTCGATTTCGGGGATCTCAATGCGGTAGCCACGTATTTTGACCTGCTCATCAATTCTTCCTTTAAATTCCAGTTTACCATCTGGAAGCCAGCGTACCAGATCACCAGTTCGGTAGCAGGATTCTCCGTCCTTCACGGGACTAGGGACAAATTTTTCTGCCGTGAGATCGGGACGATTGAGATATCCGCGCGCTACACCTTCTCCGCCGACAATCAGTTCGCCCCAAGCCCCAATGGGTTGTAATTGAAGCGATCCATTGACCACATAAGCGGTCGAGTTACTAATCGGGCGACCAATCGGCACCCCCCCTTCAGCACGACCCGGAATCTTGTAGGTGGTGGAGAATGTCGTATTCTCTGTCGGACCATAGCCATTGATAAGGTCAAGACCAGGATTGGCCTCTTTCACACGATTGATATGAGGTACGGACAGTACATCACCACCGACCAACAATGCTTTTAGCCCTCTAAATAAATACTCATCCTGTAGTGAGAGCTGATTAAAAAGCGGTGCAGTAAGCCACATCGTCGTAATCCCGTATGAGGCGATAGCAGCTTTGAGCCTATCGGCAATCAGGATGTCGTCGTTCTCTACGAAATAGAGCTGTCCACCGTTAAGCAACGCCCCCCATATCTCGAAAGTGGAGGCATCGAAGGCCACGGCTCCTGTCTGCAAAATTCGTGTGGATTCATTCAGCTCCACATAGTTAGTCTCTTTGACCAGACGGACCACGTTCCGGTGTTCAACCATAACACCCTTCGGTCTACCCGTCGTACCCGATGTGTAGATGACATAAGCGAGTCCCTGCGATCCATGGACAGTCTCCTCCGGCTGGGTAGGTTTAGCTGCATAAGCCTCTTCACTGCTGAGGTCGACAATCGGTAAACCGTAGTCTACACTTACAAACTCACCTTTTTGCACCAGTAGTAGCTTGGCGCCGGAATCATTGAGCATATAACGAACCCGGTCTTCCGGGTATTCGGGATCAATAGGCACATAGGCTCCACCCGCCTGCAGTATTGCGAGCATACCAATAACCATCTCGATGCCTCGTCCGCCCATCACGGCTACAGGCTGCTCCCTCAACGTTCCCAAGCGACGCAGTGTTTGGGCCAGCCGCCCTGCCTTCTCTTCCAATTCGAGGTAGGTTAGCTGGACGTTGCCGAATACAAGCGCCGTCTGCTCCGGTGTACGCTTTACTTGCTCTGCGAACAGCTCATGAATAGTCTTCTCACTTGGATAAGGAGCCGATGTCGCGTTGAATTCTTCAATGATCTGCACCTTCTCCTCCGGTGTGATCATCTCAATATTTGCCAGCTTTAACTGGGGATTGACAGCGACCGCATGCAGAACCCGAAGCAAGTGCATAGCCAGTCGCTCTACACTCTCTCGCTGATATAAAGCCGTGCTATACTCCAAACCAAAGGCTAGCTCTGCCCCCTGCTCCTCTACATTGAGTGACAGGTCAAATTTGGCTGTAACGGTCTCCGTCGGGTAAGGAGTAAAGCGCAGCCCGCCCATGTCCTGCTCTGCCTGCTCCGTATTTTGCAATACCAACAGAGTATCAAAGAGTGGATTGCGGCTGACATCACGTCCTACGCCCAGCTTCTCAATCAGTTTTTCCAAAGGATAGTCCTGATGCTCGAACGCCTTGAGCGCCGTTTCCTTGATTTCGAGAAGATAATCCTGAAATGTCTTATCTCCCGCCGGGTAGCTGCGCATAGCCAGTGTATTGACAAACATCCCGATGATGCCCTCAAGCTCCGCTTGCGGTCTTCCAGCCACGGGAGAACCTACGATGATATCCTCCTGCCCCGTATATTTGTGCAACAGGACCGAATAAGCAGCCAGTAATACCATATACAGCGTAGTACCTGTACGGGATGCGAGTTCCTGTATTGCCTTATTGCCGGACGCATCCAATGTAAAATCAATTCGGCTACCCTCGAAGCTGCGAACAGAAGGTCTTTGATAATCCGTAGGCAAATCAAGTATAGGCAGTTCCCCTTCAAAAGCCTGCAGCCAGTATGCTTCAAGCTCTTTCCACTGATTCTCCGAATGCTCCCGTTGCCATACCGCATAATCCTTGTACTGGATGTGCAGTTCTGGCAGCTGTTCTTCCTGATACAATGAGGTGAGTTCTTCCACCAGTATTTGAATGGAAACCCCATCCGAAATGATATGGTGCATATCAAACAGCAATAGATGACGTCCCTCTTCCAGCTTCACCAAGCCAACACGCAGTAATGGGGCCTGGCTGAGATCAAAAGCACGGATAAAGCTGCGTACGAGCGTATCCGTCTCCTCCACCGAAGCCTCTGTGTAGTCCAACGCGAACGGTACATCCCTATGCACACGCTGAACAAGCTCTCCATCCTTCATATAGAAGCCGGTTCTCAGGGATTCGTGACGCTGGATCAGTGCCTGGAACGCAGATTCAAGACGAACGCAATCCAACGGCCCGTCCACTGTGAATGCTCCAGGCATATTGTAGCTGAGCTCTCCTCCGTCCATTTGTCTCAACACATATAACCGCTTCTGTGCTGAGGACACGGGGTAAGCTTCGCTTTCCTCCGCCCGTGGGATGGATTCATACACGGTCGGAATGCGTTCTTTCACCAGTCGTGCCATGGACTCGACCGTAGGCCACTGAAACACTTCCCGCAGCGAAAGGCTGCATCCCAGCTCTTTCTGAATCCGCGAAACGAGCAGTGTCGCCCGCAACGAGTGACCACCTATTTCAAAGAAATTATCTCTGATACCCACGCGGGCAACTCCCAGAATATCCTGCCAGATTAGCGCCAACTGCACTTCCGCAGCAGTTCTCGGAGCCAAATAATCCTCGCTGGATTGTACACTGCCCTCAGGTGCTGGCAGCGCACGGCGATCCAGCTTGCCATTCGGCGTAAGCGGCATTTGCTCCAGCCGGACAAAATAAGAGGGGATCATATAAGCCGGTAGTTCTACGGCCAGCTGAGACCTCAATTCGCTCGGCGAAAGGTCAGTGGAGGCAACGTAGTAGGCGCAAAGCAATTTTTGTCCCTGTTCGTCGTCCCTTGCCAGGACAATCGTTTCCCGTACATTCGGAGCCTTGAGAATTTGGGCTTCCACCTCGCCAAGCTCAATTCGGTAGCCACGAATTTTGACTTGATGGTCGATCCGGCCCAAATATTCGATATTACCATCAGGCAACCAGCGAGCCAGATCGCCAGTACGGTACATTCGCTCTCCCGCCCGAAACGGATGCTCTACGAATTTCTCGGCTGTTAACTCTGCACGGTTCAAATACCCTCGGGCAAGACCGTCGCCCGCGATGTATAGCTCCCCCGGAACCCCGACAGGCTGCAGACGTCTTTGCTCATCGAAAATGTAAGCGCTAAGTGTCGGAATTGTTCTGCCAATATTGCTTTTCCCCGCTTCAATCTCACGTTCCGTGATTTCCTTGTAGGTGACATGGACCGTTGTTTCCGTAATTCCGTACATATTAATCAGCTGCACATCAGGATACTTGACCCGCCAGTTTCTCAGAAGAGATGGGCTTAAGGCCTCTCCGCCAAAAATGATTTTTCTAAGACTAAGCTCTGTCGAAGAGTGCGCCAATTCCTCCTGTAGCACCTGATAAAAATACGTTGGCGTCTGGTTCAAAATGGTGACTTTGTTGTCTTTCAACAACTCCAGGAAAGCTGCTGGACTCTTGGCAGTGAGAGAAGGAACAATCACCAATTTTCCTCCGTAGAGAAGGGCTCCATACATCTCCCAAACGGAGAAATCAAAACAGAATGAATGGAATAGCGTCCACGTATCCTGAGCGTTGAAATCAAATAAATTTTTATCGTTAAAGAGCAGTCGAACTACATTTTTATGCTCGATCAGCGTTCCCTTCGGCTTGCCAGTTGTACCCGACGTATAGATAACATAGGCAAGATTGCTCGCCCCCGAAATGCTCTCCAGATTTGAAGTGTCCCCTGTATACGATGCAACTTCGTCCAGATTCACCAGCTTTCCGTCAAATGTGGTACTCTCCCATAGATGGCTTTGGGTGAGCAACAGACGGACTCCTGAATCCTCTAGCATGTAACGAATACGCTCTTCGGGATAATCGGGATCAATCGGTACATAGGCACCTCCTGCTTTCAAAATGCCCATAATGCCGACGATCATCTCCAAGGAACGGTCAGCCATGATCCCTACGAGCGTATCTGCTCCTACTCC
The DNA here is from genome assembly GCF_050467685.1 of Paenibacillus sp. NRS-1782. NCBI lineage: Bacteria > Bacillati > Bacillota > Bacilli > Caryophanales > Paenibacillaceae > Paenibacillus > Paenibacillus sp. NRS-1782. The sequence continues at coordinate 72,021 of NZ_JBITPH010000038.1, read as the reverse complement.
CTCGGAGCGCAAATATCTCGCAAGCTGGTTAGCCTGCTCGTTTAGAGCTAGATATGTAATGCTCTGCTCGCCCATCTGAACGGCAACATGATCTGGCGTGCGCTCGGCCTGTTCTTCGAATAAGCCATGAATTGTCTTTTCACGCGGATAATCAGCTACAATCCCTTCCGAGAGAGCCAAAATGGATTGCTCATCCGCTTCTCCCAGCAGGGTTACCTCTGCGATGGAAAGCTGCGGTGCATGAATGATCTGCTCGGCGATCGTAAGCAACTGGGAAACCATGTCCGTTACTTCACTGCGTTCAAACAGCGTCGTCCGGTAATCGACATCCAGTACCAGCTCGCCTTCATCCAGGATCTCCACGATATGAAGCACGAAATCATTCACTTCGTCACCGCAGAAATCATAATCCGTCAAAATGCGCACCTCATCCAAATCAACCCAATTGATAAGGCGGTATTCCATTGAAACGCCAAAAAGCCGCTGGATATCCCTGTTACCATGCATTTCTCTAAGATCCTGAATTAACTGATTATATGGATACTTCTGATGCCGCAGGACTGACATCTGATCCCTGGCTACATCCTGCAGGAAGCTCAACACATCCATATCCTTTTCGACGTATGTTCTGGCTGCAGCCGTGCTGACGAACATACCTATCTTTTGCTTCTCTTTTTTGTTCCCCCGGTTAGCGAACGAAGTACCGATCACCACATCCGGCTGATTCGTCACTTTGTGTATGTAAATATACATCGCACCCATGAAGAACTGGAACAGAGAAATCCTGTTCTGTTGGCAAAATGCCTGCAGCTCGTGATACAGCACCTCTGGCACGGTAAAATGCTCCCGAACGGCGCGGGTGCTTAGAGATAACGGATTGTATGACTTCCAACCCGTAAGTTCAGGTAAATCAGAAAATTTATTCAGCCAGTATGTCTTGTCCTTTTGGTATCTGTCAGAAAGCTCGTATGCGTTCTCTTCTGCAATATACTGAATATAGGAGCAATCGTCATTCAGCGTCGGTTCATTTCCTTGGATGATCTGCATGTAAAATTCCGTCAATTGATTTCCATAGATCACCATTGAGATCCCGTCAGAAATAATATGGTGCATCTTGGTATTAATCCAATACTCATCCTCGCTAATCTTTACAATCAAAAATTGGAATAGCTCAGAATCCAGCAGTTGCAGGGGTTTGCTTTTGTGCTGCTCAAGTAAAGTTTCTACCTCTGATACACTTTCATAGTGGGTAAGGTCCAGATACTCCAACTGTCTCTCTTCATAAGGAACGACATACTGCCGAGGCACTCCATCCACTGAGGTGATACGAATGCGGAACGCATCATACTGTTTGATAATCAAATTAATGGACTGCATGAAGGCAGCGATATGGATACGGCCCTTCATCTTGGCTGTACCGGAAAGCTGTGACACTGACGTATCTGGATAGAGTAATTCGGTATACCATATACGTTTCTGCGCATTTGTTAAATCATATAACTGTATGTCATTCATCTCGTTCACTCCTATTCCGTGATGTGAGTATCCTCCCGCTGCTACTGGCAGTCAGGAGGACAAATGGACCGTTTAACGTGCGCTTCCTCCGCTCATTGATCAAGTGAAACAATTTCTTCCGCCTCAGCCACCAAACGCTCACCTACAGAAGCCCGACCGCTTCCGAGTATATAGCCCCGCCGACGCTTGTTGACTTGAAAATGGAGATCAATTCGGTCCCCTGGCTTCGCCAAGCTATGGAATCGAACTCCATTAAGGTTGGTCAGATATGAAATGCCTTTTTTGTCAATCGCAGCGAATGCCGCCAATTGTGCGAGCGATTCCACGATCAACATAGAAGGCATGTATGGATTAGCCTCTGTAATAAACCACTCACTCCAGGTGACAAGCTTGTACCCCTTCGCCCATTGCGATGTTTCGTACCCAGTCACGCCATCCAGCAGAAGAAACGGGTACCTGTGCGGAAGCACATCCGGGATATGGATTGGCTCTTCGCTCACAGGCTTATACCCCTTCCCACTTGCGAACAGCAAGACAGACGTTATGCCCCCCGAAACCAAAGGAATTGCTAATCGCCGCACGGACCTCGCGTTCCTGGTATACATGCGGGACAAAATTTAGTTCAGGGGCTTCAGGGTTGTCGCAATTGAGTGTCGGTGGTACTTTGCTGTGGATCATGCTCTGTACAGTTGCAATTAATTCGACTGCCCCTGCACCGCCCATTAAATGGCCTGTCATGGATTTAATAGACGATATCGCCAAATGGGGGGCATGCTCCCCGAATACCTTCTGAATGGCATTGATCTCCATACGGTCGTTAAACGGCGTACTTGTACCATGGGCATTGACATAGCCGATTTCCTGCGGTGTCAAGCCACCATCCTGCAGTGCGATGCTGATCGCTTCTGCCGGACCGGAGCCCGAGGGATCTGGAGCCGTGATATGATACGCATCGGTTGTGCATCCGTAACCCGCAACCTCGGCCAAAATGGTGGCCCCCCGGTTCATGGCATGCTCCAGCTCCTCCAGTACCAAGACCCCGGCTCCTCCACCGATGACAAATCCATCGCGGTCCACATCAAACGGGCGACTGGCCTTCTGCGGCTCTTCATTGCGTCTGGAAAGAGCATGAATATTCGCAAAAGATGCCAAATCAAGCTGACTAAAATTGGCTTCTGCTCCTCCAGCCACCACGACATCAGCCGTGCCGTACTGAATCGTCCGTAATGCTTCACCAATGGCATTACTTCCAGTAGCACAAGCTGTAACGACGGCAAACGAAGGTCCCTTGGCTCCGATAGCAATGGAGATTTCACCAGGCGCAGAATTAATCATCATCGAGGAAACAAAATAAGGAGAAACCCTTTTGGGGCCAAGCTCTGTTAATTTCCTGTAGTTCTCCTCTATGACGTCGAGCCCTCCTGCTCCAGAGCCGACAATAACCCCTACGCGGCCTGCATTCCGCTCGTCAATCACTAATTTCGATTGCTCGACTGCCTGACGGGCAGCCGCCAAGGCAAATTGGGTGAACTGTGCTACTTTATTAGCTTCCTTCTTGCTCATATATTGCAACGGATCAAAGCCCGTAACCTGTGCGCCAATCTTCGTCGGAATGTCCGCTGTATCAAAAGAAGTGACAGGTCCGATTCCGCTCTTTCCTTCCAACAGTGAATTCCAGAAATCTGTAAGATTAAGCCCAACCGGCGTTACGACTCCCTGTCCTGTCACCACAACACGTCTTCTCACTGTATCCACGTCCTTCGCTGAAATTAATTCTTGGAAGCTTGTTGCTCGTAGAGAGGAAAGTCGCCATACACATGACTGATTTTCTCATGCACATCCGCAAGATCAGCATATACCTCGACGACCACAAGCTTCTTCTCCTGATACTTTTGCCAGGCAAGCTGAAGCTGTTCCCGGGCCTCCCCCTTACTCCGGATCGCAAGACTTTCCACAAACTCATACTGTGGAATTTGGATTCCTGTCTTGGCCGCCTCGGAAACAAATGGGAGGGACTGCCCTGAAAGGGGCTTATAATTCATCTGATTTTGCAACCAACCATACCCGCCATTATTGAGTACGAGATAGATTAGCGGTATTTGATACTGCACAGCCGTCATAAAATCCGAACAGAAGAGATTGAACGCACCGTCCCCTACCAGTGCCACTACTGGACGTTCTGTTGCTAGGCTTGCTCCCAAAGCAGCAGCCGCACCGAATCCAAGGCTCGTTTGGTCACTGGGAACAATTGAAAGAGAACCTTGCGTGAAGAAAAAATATGGATAAAAGTAAGACCACATATCCTGCAATCCATTTTCCTGAACAAGCACCATTTTTTCTGGAAAATCTGTCTGAATAATCTCCAGCAGCTCTGGAACGTGAATTCCAGGGGCCTTTTTTAGCTTCTCCAGATAAATGGCTCTATTAGAAAATGCCTTCTGCTTACAACTTCTAATCGTTTCAAGCCACACTCCATCATGTTTATGTCTGTACTGTTGAACCCACTGCTCTAATGCTGCATATCCATCTCCAAGCACTTTGATGCCCCGGTATTCGTGTGCAAAATCCTCCAGCTCGACATTGACCTGAATTAAAGGTGTATCCTCTAGGAAAATATCCCACTCAAACGTAGCCGTTTCTTCCAATCGGCTGCCCAGCGCAATCACTACATCAGATTCCTTCCAGATTTGCCTCAGACTGAGATCCGTATAGAGCCCGGCCACCCCACAGAAAAGCTCGTCCTCTTCATCAACTGCGCTCCGTCCCGAGGCGGTTGCGAACAAGGCTGCTCCGCACAGATCAGCGAATATCCCGATTACATCATTGGTAACGGACTTCATCCCGCCTCCGACCAAAATGACAGGCCTGCGAGCAGTCTTGATAATCTCCCATGCCGCATCCAGCTCCCGAAGAGACGGAGAGCACGAAAGCTTTTCTGGTGGAATAAACGGAAGCCCTGTCGGCACAGGCTGGTCCATCAGGTTTTCGGGCAGTTCAATATAGACCGGACCTGGAGCCCCATTGATCGCCAAAAAAGCCGCTCGCTCCAGCGCCCATACAAGTCGATCCACATGCTCGACACGGTAAGCCCATTTGACGAGCGGCTTCACGAGTGAGATTTGATCTGCCTCCTGAAAGGATCGGGTACCCAGCTTGTCTCCTCCAGTGCCAAGCGCCAAAAGTAAAAGCGGAGCACCAAGGTTCTTCGCTTCCAGCAGCCCCGTAAGTGTATTACTGAGCGCAGGGCCTTTACCTACAACACATACGGACATCTGTTTGGTTGTGAGTGCATAGCCTGCTGCCATGAACACAGCATTGCGCTGATCTTTGCACAGAATAAAATCCATACCCGACGAAGGGAGTGACGATACGATTTTGAGATCATCACTTGGTAATCCAAAGAGATGCCGAACTCCAGCCGATGTTAAGTAGCCAATGATGGCATCCCAGGGAGATAAGCTCACAGTCATACCAAACTCCTCTTTTCCGACAAATATTCTGCGACAATTTCTGAAATCAAAATGGGCTTCGAAACGAGCTTGAAATCGTAAAAAATATAGTTTGACATCGTGCCATAGCCACCAAAGGGCTTATTGCCCTGATCCACATCCTCAAGCGTCTCATTAATGGTCAGGGTGTGCTTCTTTCGCAGGACATCCGTCAGGTGTTCAGACCCGTATAAGCTGCAGCCCATCGCACGTTCACTGAAATAACTGGAGGAAATACGCTTGATTAGCTGCTCGTCGTCTCGGTAGCTAACCACGTTGAAGACCGGTGAAAAATACTCAATAATCTCCAAATCCTGATCTAGCTCGCTATATACAATCGTCGGCTCCATCTTTTTCGTACGGAAATCAATGCCACCGCCGTAAATAATAAACGTATCGTTCGTATTAAAATATTCCGAAACCGAATACAGCGTGTCTTTATAGAAAATAGGGGAATAGCTCGCGTTCGGATCATTGTTGGCTCCAAACACCAGTTGGTCAAGCCGCTCAATTAGCAAGTTTTTAAAATTCTCCGTCACATCTTGATGCACCAGAATGATGTCGGGTCCCAGGCAGTCCTGTCCAGAATTGAACAATCTCATTCGAATCACATCGGCAACCGCCAGCTCCAGATCGGCATCAGGTCCAATGATGAAAGGATTTATCCCTTGTCCGTAAAAGATGTAGAGCTGTTCTTTTCGAATCTGTTTTTTGATTTTCTCCGCATTGGTATAGCTACCCGTGAACACCACAATATCAGCTGGCAAAACGGAATTTTCCATGAAAACTCTCTGACTAACCTTACGAATATAGATGGGTAATCCATGTACAGCCTGGAGCTTTTCATGCAGCATGTTGACGTACTCATTTACGTGAGAAGAAGGACGAAAGTCTATACTCTCAACATAAAGGGACGGAATCAAGAGGTATAATGCATAGGAATACAAAACGACGTTAGAAGGCATAAATACAGCCATAGATCGTTGCAGGCAGGGCTGATAGGTCTGTACTTCTTGTAAAGCACCTTGTAGTGTGAGGATCGTGGAATCAATTTCTGCATTGGCGGCCCGATAAGATGAAAATTGGGTGAGAATATCCATCACTTCCTGCCGATGCTCAATCAAATAATTAAGGCACTTCAGAATTGCTTCATGCCTTTCCAAAAAAAGCGTGTTTTTTGCCAGTTCCGGATTCATACTCATGGTGCAATCTCCCTTTCCTATATGCAGTTTTTGGTAAATATTTTGTTTCTTCAACACTTACACTTTGCGAGAAGCAGCTTTCTCCATGGCAATATGCTCCATCTCCAGCCGATCTACTTTTCCATTGCGATTTAAAGGAAAATGGGCGAGCGGAAGCAAAAGATCGGGAAACATGTATGAAGGAAGTACCCGATTCATCTCTTTGCGGAGTACAGACAAGGCCTGCGAGGATTCGCTTTCGATGAATGCAACAAGCAATGTTCCTTTCGCCTCGTCCTCCAAGGTAATCACGCAGGATCGGTAACCTAGCGAACCAATCCGGTCTTCGATATAGACCGGAGATACCATGTAGCCCATCCGATTGACCGTCTTTCCGCTGCGGCCAATGACATACAGCATTTCGTCATCCAGGTAGCCCAGATCGCCCGTCTTGAACCAGCCGTCCTGTAGAACCGACTGCGTCAGGTCTGGACGATTCAGGTAGCCTTCCATGCATCCCGCACTGCGTATCCACACTTCGCCTACGATGCCGTCCGCCTGCTGCTCGCCAGCAGCATCTAGTATTTTTAGATCCACACCCGGCAACGGCTTGCCACAACCTTGTGGACACTCCAGCGTCCCCAGCGTAACGTTGCCCAATTCAGAAAGACCGTAACCATTCAGCAAGGGCTGTCCAAATATGTTGTTAAATTTTTCTTCGAGGTCTTGGGTAAGTGGGGAACCGCCTACGCACCACATGCGCACCGGAGATTCCTTGACCATTTCCAGTTGTTCGGGTTTTCGGTTTAGCATACGCAACAAGGTGTAAAAAGCTGAGGGGTTAGCGTCTACGACCGTCGCCCGGTCCTTCGTAATACTTGCAATGACGCTCCAGAGGTTTTTAGGATTGCAAATGATGAGAGAACATGAGGTTAACCACCAGGAGAAGATGAGTGAAACACCATAGAAGTGAGAAAACGGTACAACAGGGAGCATATGGTCAGACGGCAGGTAGTTCATGGCGTGGATAGAATGCCTGATATTGTCCATGAAGGCTGATCCAGCTTTCACGATTCCCTTGGGTTTTCCCGTCGTACCTGAAGAATACAGAATGAGAGCATCTGATCTCTCGCACCACTTGTTAAAGTCAATGCCATGAATCTCAGGCTCTCCAACCCAATGTGGGTGTACTGCTTCTTCTTGGATTAGATCTTGAATCAGAATAACAGAAGCATGAGAAAGTCCTGGATCGCAATCGGTCAGGATACAGCAGGCACCCGCTTCGTCGTAAATTTGAGCTATTTCATCAAGCACAGTCTGCTCGTCCACTACAGTCACCGAAACAGCAATGCTGCACAGGGAGAACAGAGACACAACAAAATAATAAGAATTGGCCGCTTTCAGAATTACTCTGCCTTCTTCAGGAATTCCTCGGAGAGCCAACATACGGGAGAAGATCGTAACATCCCGCTCCAGACGCTCCCTTGTCATAATCCCTTCAGGTGAGATAATACGGCAATCCGTATGCGTAACAAGCACAGCGTTCCCTCCTTACATCCCCGTAATATGGTATCCTGCATCAACATGGATAACTTCTCCCGTAATGCCTCTCGATAAATGGGAAAATAGGAATAACGCGGTATCTCCAACTTCGGACGTGTCGACCGTCTTGCGTAGGGGCGTCGTCTCTTCAATATGCTTTAGCATCGTGCTAAAATCCTTAATCCCATATGCGGCCAACGTCCGTATGGGACCAGCCGAAATCGCATTGACACGAATACCATAAGTACCCAGATCGTTCGACAGATAGCGCATGCTTGCTTCCAGTGAAGCCTTCGCCACACCCATAACGTTGTAATTCTTGATCGCTCGTTCTGCGCCAATATACGTCATGGTGACGATACTTCCACCCTCCGTCATCAGCGGGTAAATTCGTCGGGAAACAGCAGCCAAAGAATAGGCACTAATTTCTTGAGCAATGGCGAATCCCTCGCGAGAAGTGTCGACGAACAGGCCGTCCAAATCCTCAGCCTTAGCATAGGCAACACTGTGAAAATAGCCATGCAGGACGCCTACTTTCTCCTTTATAAAATCCGCCAGTGCATCCAATTCTTCGCTGCTTTGTACATTACAGGGACAGACAATGGATCCCGGAATCGTTTCAACGAGCTTTAACACCCGATCTGCGACCCTCTCATTTTCGTAAGTAAAAATGAGCCTTGCTCCTTCAGCAGCTAAAGATTGGGCTGTCCCCCAGGCAATACTCCTGTTATTAGCCACGCCCATAATCAAAATGTTCTTACCACTCAGCAGTGCTGCCACAGAAACCACCTTTCTCATTTACATTTTTCGACAAAAAAACAACTTAATTTCGTATGTCTACATATATAGACATATGTAATCTTTTCTGGAATATTATCATGTTAGTTGCCAAAGTTAAACAATCGACGTTTTAAGCAGATTCAAGAATTCATATAAAATTCATATATATTTACAAGACATAAAATCGTCTTATTACTCTCCTTCTTAAAAAGGTCAGGAGAACACATGATGCAAGCTGTCTGTCAGCTCAAGAAAAAATAATCTGAACTGCTTCTGTTGGTCTGTGTTCAAATCGGAAGGAATCCATACGAGTGAAAAGGTAGAGAGGCAAAAATGAGGTGACTGTCAAAGCGAAAGTAGTGTAAAAGCTCAGCAAACCACCGGAAGTGACAACTTCATTTTTTACCATCAATGCCCCTTCCGATTTGAACATCCTGATTGATCGGTCTTATTTCATCCGAGTGTGCTGAGGGCTACGCCTTATTTTTCTTAGGAGCCAAAGTATAGCTAAAGGAAACAATAAAGTCGATTAACAGAACAATTGCCCATGTACTCATAATGCCATCCAAGGAAACCGTACGCTGTGGATCATCTACATACACAATGATGGCGAGCAACAGAGCGTTGCCGATAGCCCAGCCCAACAGGTGAAGCAACCACCCCGTCCGTTCCTCTTTTGCATGGGCAGCGCCATATTTGCGTTCGGGCTTCGGCCCCTTGCCAAACCAATGAGAGAACCGTACATCTGCCCATTTAATTAACCTATGACCAAATGCCACCGTAATGCCAAGATAGCAAGCCGCCAGGCCAGTAGCGGTCGTAATCTCCATGCCGCTGCTCACCGTGATAAACACCGCAATCAGTAACAGGACATCAATAATAGGAGTACACAGTAGAAAAAGACCGCCTAATTTCTTTAAGCCAAACATATATCTTGCGATCAACCCTGCAACAACAAAAACCCAGAATAAAACTTCAGCACTAATAATAAATAAATACATAATAGATAATTCCTTTCCAATTGAGATTGGTATTCCCCTCAGCTATCCCCCTTTCATGCCCACTATCATACAATATTATACATAATATTCCTAGTATGTTGTCTATAATTACATAAAAGGAAACAAATAGCCTTTTTTCTACAAAAAAATAGTCTCTGTCACGCCCATTTCGCCTCATTTTCTCAAATTGGATACTTTTCATGATATGCTGCACATTAGACGATGATGATGTAAAATGAAAAAAGATGCACCCGCGTCCATCAGCACGGGTGCATCTTTTTATACTATTGAGCTATCCAATTACGATATGTCCTTCGGGACGACGATATAGCGTCTTGGTGGAGCGTGGACGAATGGCATAAGCGATCGTAAGCGGCCCAATTCTGCCAATGAACATGGTTACACACATGATCAGCTTACCCGCGTCAGACAGTCCCGGGGTCACGCCTACGGATAGACCAACCGTTCCAATCGCGGAAGCAGCCTCAAACGCAAGTGAGAGAAAAGGTGCATCCTCTGTCATTAAGAGCAGCATGACCACAATGGAGAAGATGAATAGAGCCAATACAATAATGGTCAGCGCACGCATCATAATATCTTTGGGCACCCGGTGGCGAAAGAACACTATTTCCTTCTGTCCCCGCATGACGGCAATTAGAGCACCAACCATCAGCAGGAACGTGGTCGTTTTGATTCCTCCCCCGGTAGAGCCCGGAGAAGCACCGATAATCATCAACAGCATGATAAAGAATTGGCTAGCCTGCCTCAACCCGCTGATATCTACTGTGCTGGTACCCGATGATCGCGTAGATACGGATTGAAAGACCGATGCATACACTTTGCCTTCCCAGTTCAGCGAGCCTAGGGTTCGTGTATTGGTAAACTCAAAAATAAATATGACCAGCGCCCCAATCACAATAAGCCCACCCGACACACTTAACACCATTTTGGAGTGTAGACTCAGTCTGCGGGTGCGGCGAAAATCGAACAGATCACTGAGTACAAGAAAGCCCAATCCTCCTGAAATGACAAGCACAGATGCAATTATATTGAACACAAAATCTCCGGCATACCGTTGGAAGCTGCTTCCGAACAGGTCAAATCCCCCGTTATTAAAAAGAGATACCGCATGGAATATTCCGTAGTATATCGCTTGTCCGACGGGCATCTCCCTCATCCACCGCAAAGCCATGACTACAGCAGCTATCGCCTCAATGGTAAAAGAAAAAATCAGCACCTTGCGAATAATACGCACAATTCCTTCCATGCTGTCGGCATTAATCGCTTCCTTTAGCAGCAACCGATCCTTCAACGATAGCCGTCGCCCCAGCAGCAATGCAAACAAGGTCGCCAGGGTCATAAAACCCAGACCGCCCAGCTGCATCAGTACCATGATGACCGTTTCTCCAAACATCGTATAAGTTGAATTAACGTCTACTACGACTAATCCGGTGACACAAGCAGCGGAAACGGACGTAAATAACGAATCAATCCAATGCGGAGCATGTCCACTATGATTGGATATAGGAAGCATCAGCAGCAAAGTGCCCAATGCAATAATCAGTAAGTATCCGATGACCAATATAAAAGGAGGCGACGACGCAAACCGGGCAAGCTTGACGCTGCGTTTCATTAGAAGTCTTCTCTCCATCCGTTCTTATGAAAAAGAGGAACAAGACACGGGAAGCCCGGCTGATCCTCTATATTCATAATGTTATGTTATTCTACCGTACGGTTACGCATATGCGGGAAAAGCAGCACATCGCGAATGGAAGGAGCATCCGTCAGCAACATGACCAAGCGGTCGATGCCGATGCCCAGTCCGCCTGTTGGCGGCATACCGTATTCCAAGGCACGGATAAAATCATCATCCATTTCATGAGCCTCGTCATTGCCATGCTCACGTTCCAGCAATTGTGCTTCAAAACGCTGGCGTTGGTCAATCGGATCATTCAGCTCGGTGAATGCGTTGGCATGCTCACGAGCTACAACAAACAACTCGAAGCGATCCGTAAAGCGTGGATCTTGCTCGTTTCTCTTCGCCAGTGGCGAGATTTCAACCGGATGCCCCATAATAAAGGTTGGTTGAATGAGTGTTTCCTCTACGAATTGTTCGAAGAAGGCATTCAGGATATGTCCAAAGGTCATATGCGGCTCTACCGGCACTTTATGCTCTTTCGCAAGGCGATGAGCTTCTTCATTGCTCAATTGCGCTCCAAAATCCACACCTGTTACTTCTTTAACAGCATCGACCATAGATACTCTGCGCCATTGCGGCGTCAGATCCACTTCCTGGCCCTGATAATGAATGCGCTGTGTACCCAGCACTTCTTGCGCAATGTGAGCCACCATGTTTTCCGTCAATTGCATGATATCCTGGTAGTCAGCATACGCCTCATACAGCTCAATCATCGTGAACTCAGGGTTATGGCGAGTGGAAATACCTTCATTACGGTAAACGCGACCGATCTCATATACTTTCTCCAATCCGCCGACAATCAGTCGTTTCAGATGAAGTTCAATGGCAATACGCATATATAGCTGCATGTCCAATGCATTATGATGTGTAATAAACGGCTTGGCCGCCGCCCCGCCTGCGATGGAATGCAGTGTTGGCGTTTCAACCTCCAAATAACCGAGCGAGTCCAGATAACGGCGCATGGATTGAATAATACGGGAACGCGTAATGAACGTTTTTTGTACTTCCGGGTTCATAACCAGATCGACGTAGCGCTGACGGTAACGCAGCTCAACATCCTTCAGACCATGATATTTCTCCGGTAACGGGTACAACGATTTGGACAATACCTCAAGATCCAGTACCTTAATGGTGGTTTCCCCAGTTTTGGTCTTGAACAGCACGCCTTTAATCCCCACAATGTCGCCCAAATCCAAAATACCAAAGGCTTTGTACTTAGTTTCCGGCACGGTATCTTGACGAACATAGATTTGAATACGTCCACTGAGATCCTGTACATGGGCAAAGCTGGCTTTCCCCATTACCCGTTTGGCCATAATACGGCCTGCAATGCTAATTTCAATATTCTTTTCTTCCAGTTCTTCCTTGGTCAGACTGTCATACTTACTTAGCAGTACACCCGCCTCAGCTGTGCGTATGTATTTACGACCAAAAGGATCAATGCCCAACGAGCGAAGCTCGTCCAATTTGGCGCGGCGAATTTGCAGCAGTTCGCTTAGTTCCTCACGATTTTCTTGAGGTTCCTGGTTAGTAGTTTCATCCGACATGGTGCTAAATCAGCTCCTTCAATATGAATAGACGGGCCGGGGTCCGTCCGGGTGTAGAGAAAAAAAGCTCCCCCAAGGAAGCTTTTACATTCAATTCCAAAGTTTGTGTCTTATTTTTTGATATCCACGATTTTATATTGTATAACACCTGCTGGAACGGTGACATCCACAACAGTTCCTTTTTTCTTACCGAGCATTGCCTTGCCAAGCGGACTTTCATTGGATATTTTATTCTGGAGCGGGTCCGATTCAGCTGAACCTACGATCGCATACTCTGTAACATCTCCGATTTCCATATCCTCAACTGTGACGGTTGCGCCTACTCCCACAACATCGGTTTCAATTTCATCACTATTGATTATGCGGGCATTACGCAGCATTTTTTCCAGCGTAATGACACGGCCTTCAATGAAAGCCTGCTCATTCTTCGCATCCTCATACTCGGAGTTTTCACTGATATCCCCGTATCCGATAGCTACCTTAATCCGTTCCGCCACTTCACGGCGTTTGACAGACTTCAAGTTCTCAAGCTCATCTTCGAGCTTTCTAAGACCTTCCTGTGTCAGAATGACTTCTTTATCGCTCATCTTAACCGATTCTCCTGTCATGGGAAAAGTTTAAAAGTGCATCGGAATGCACGCTTTCAAAACATAATATGCCACTCTGAGGGAATGAGAACATTTCCTGCTGTTGTCTTGAGAGCTGCATACAATTTGTAGCATACATCAAGATTTTATACTGAACGATTATAGGGCAAGTAATTGGAAAAGTCAATCACATACAAAGGCAGAAACAGCTTCCTTATTGCGCAACGGCGGCAGGAGAAACAGCCCCTGTGGAATGTTCATCATTTTCTACCGTGTGTAGTCCGGATACAAAGCCATCCAAAATACGTACCATATCATCACGTTTCGTTTCTTCCATAACAACGTCCTTAATGCGTGCAGAGCCTCTAAGTCCTTTGAGGTACCAGGCCAGATGCTTACGCATTTCGCGGACAGCCACAGCTTCACCCTTCAATGCCACCAGGCGGTCCATATGCAGAATGGCAATGCGGATTTTTTCTTCCGGTGAAGGATCAGGCAAAAGCTCACCTGTCTGCAAATACTCAATCGTACGGTACAGCATCCAAGGGTTACCCAGAGCGCCGCGTCCGATCATAACACCGTCACAGTTGGTCAAATCCAGCATCCGGCGGGCATCTTCCGGTGATGCCACGTCTCCATTTCCAATTACAGGAATGGAAACTGCTTCTTTAACTTCTTTTATAATATCCCAGTTCGCATGTCCCGTATACAATTGCTCCCGTGTACGACCATGTACGCTGACAGCCTGACCTCCGGCGCGTTCTACGGCACGGGCGTTCTCTACGGCATAAATATGCTCGCTATCCCAACCAATACGCATTTTCACGGTAACAGGCTTGCTCACGGATTCCACTACAGCCGATACCATTTCATAAATTTTATTGGGATCGAGCAGCCAACGGGCACCCGCATCACATTTGGTTACCTTGGGAACCGGACAGCCCATATTGATGTCAATAATATCTGCGTTCGTCTCCTGATCCACGACCTTAGCCGCTTCCACCAAAGATTCACGGTCTCCCCCGAAAATTTGCAGACTAAGCGGTTTCTCGCGATCATCTACGAACAGCATCTCACGCGTGCGCTTGTTACCGTGAATGATCGCCTTGTCACTAACCATTTCTGCGCATACCAAGCCTGTGCCAAATTCTTTGGCAATCAGGCGAAAAGCAGGATTACACACGCCCGCCATCGGAGCCAGGACGACTTGGTTTTTCATTTCAATACCGCCGATTTTCAACATATCTGTTCACTCCTTTATTCCTTCTTTTATATCGTACACTTATCGTCATTCCGTCAGTTCCCGGACTTCAATTTCTAGCGTTCGGGCAATAATGTCCAACATGTCAGGCTCTACTGTTCGGTTGCCCCGTTCCACAGCACCCAGCACAGCCAAGGATATGCCGGTTCGCTCAGCCAACTCCTGCTGCGTGAATCCTTTTAGCTTCCGAAAGGCGCGAAGCCGTTGCGCCAGCTGCTTGTTTTCCAAAACTGTATGCCGTCCTTTCCATCCAATGATTTCAATGCAGTATGCACGATACTGTACAGACCGGATGGATCTTGGTTCGGAACGATATCAGCTAATGGCACAAGTACAAAAGCACGCTCCAGCATGCGGGGATGAGGAAGCTCCAAATCCGGTGTAGCGAGCTGCACCGCTTCCATCCATAACAAATCCAGATCAATAGTGCGCGGACCGTTAGGAATATGTCTTACTCTACCCAGATGACTCTCTACCTCCAGCATGAAGGCCAGAAGCTCCTCTGGAGCAAGTGTTGTGGATATGGCTGCTGACATATTCAAAAAAGAAGGCTGATCCAAATAACCTACAGGCTCTGTTTCGTACAGGCTGGAGCAACGCAGCACCCGTATACCCGGATGTTCGTCCAGCGCCGTGATGGCTTCATACAGGGTATGCTCACGATCCCCCAAATTAGCCCCTAAAGCAATATAAGCCTCTGATGCCTCAGAGGTCGAATGTGCGTTCATGTACCGTTCCTACTTTCTTGCGCGATAAAGCTCAACCGTCACGCCCTCAAAATGAATATCGAACGGCGGATGCGGCTTCGTGACTTTGACAGTCAGTGCATTGACACTAGTATAAGTGTCCAGTAAGGAAGATGCAATACGTTCGCCCAAAGCTTCAATCAATTGGTAAGATTCCTTTTCTACAATATCTTTAACGGTGTAATGCACCTCAGCGTAATTAACCGTTTTGTCCAATGCGTCTTGCTCGCCCGCCTCACGCAGATCAAGCTCCAGTTCCAAATCAATGTAAAAACGCTGTCCCAGCTTGCGTTCTTCAGGAAAAACGCCGTGATATCCATAATACTCCATGCGATGCAAAACTATTTTATCCATCGTGGTAGTCCCCCTGTTTTTTTATTTTGACCCGTACACCATCGCATCACACATACGCACTGTGCGCTTGATTTGCGCAACATCATGTACACGCACAATCTGACAGCCTTGGGCAATGCCAAAGGCGACAGTAGCCGCAGTGCCCTCAACCACATCATCCACAGGCAAATCCAGCGCTGTACGAATAAATCTTTTGCGTGACGTCGCCAACAACAGCGGGTAGCCCAACTGACTTAGTGTATCGAGAGAAGTCATAGCATGAATATTTTCGTCATAATCTTTGGCAAATCCGATGCCCGGATCTAAAATAATCTGTTCCGCACGTACACCTGCATCCAGCGCCAATCCGATACTTTCTTTTAAATCATTTATCATATCAGGTATAAAATCGCTATAGCTACGGTCATGACGATTATGCATTAAAATGACTGGACAATCGAATTGTGAAGCCACACTTGCCATGTCAGGGTCTGCCTTAAACCCCCACACATCATTGATGATATGCGCACCTGCTTCAAGCGCCTGCCGGGCTACTTCAGCTTTGTAAGTATCCACGGATAATGGAATGTGCGGAGCAATACGATGGATAGCCTGTACGACCGGAATGACACGTGCCAGTTCTTCTTCCACGCCTACCGGATCATGCCCCGGCCGGGTGGACTCTCCGCCAATATCAATCATATCGGCTCCATCCTCCACCAGCTTTAAGGCATGTAAAACGGCAATCTCCAGACTAGTGTGCAATCCGCCATCGGAAAATGAATCCGGGGTCACGTTCAGTATACCCATCACCAATGTGGAATCTCCGAGCGTAAGCTTGGCCTCGCCCATCTGATAGCTTCGTCGGTACAAGGTCGGTATGTTCAATTCATCCCTGCTTTCTCTCTGTAATCGTGTATCAGCAGAGCTGTTATGGAACCAGCCTGTTTCCAGGCATCGGATAACCGGTGCATCGTTCCATCCCGCTCCAGCAGTAGGTTCACAGGCCGAATTTCCTGTATGGAGTTCGTCATCAATATTTCATCAGCCAGCCGCAGCTCGTCCCAACGGTATAGACCCTGCTCACAGCGGATGCCCCTCGCTTGCGCCAGCTCCAGAAGGAGTCCGCGTGTAATCCCTGACAGGATACCTGTGGACAGATCTGGGGTGTACAGCGTACCGTTTCGGACAAAAAACAGGTTGCTGACCATTCCTTCTGCCAGGAAACCGTCTGCCGTAAGCATCATCCCTTCAGCCTTATGCTGGACGGCAGTGGCGTACTGCTGAAGCTCCCGCTTGGCGAGAATGTTATTCATATAATGGAGCGATTTTAAACGAACCTCGCCCTCGGGCGTGTTTCTCGGAGTTCGCAACAACTGAAGCGCCGATATGGAAGTTGTTCCCACGGCCTCTATATGCGTAGCGGGTAACGGCTTGGCGAACAAAATATGGTTAGGGCGCGTATAGTCACCAGATGGCAAGCCGAGTACCTCTTCGCCCGCTGACACGGTGTAGCGGATATATGCTTCGTTCAGACCATTCGCGGCCATCAGACTTTGGATATGCGCGATAAGTTGGTTCTTGTCCGGTTGAAAAGGAATGCCCAGCATCTGGCAGCCCTCTGCCAGTCTGTGCAAATGACGATCGAGCAGAAACGGAACTCCCTTGTAGGTACGAAAGGTCTCAAATAGGCCCATTCCGTACAAAAAGCCGTGATCACTTACGTGAATCACGGCATCTGCGGCTTCCGTGAGGGCGCCATTGACTCCGATATATTTCATGAATCAGACGCCTACCTTGCGTTTCAGGAAATTGCGTAGCAGTTGATGCCCGTGGTCCGTAATAATGGACTCCGGATGGAACTGAACTCCTTCCACGGCAAATTCTTTATGCCGCAAGCCCATAATTTCACCTTCCGCAGTTTCAGCGGTAATTTCCAGACATTCAGGCAGGCTCTCGCGCTCCACTAGCAAAGAATGATACCGGGTCGCTGTAAACGGGGAAGGCAAACCTTCAAATACCGATGTATTATGGTGGAGAATCGGTGATGTTTTGCCGTGCATGAGTCGTTCAGCCCGGATGACATGACCCCCAAACGCCTGTCCGATGGCCTGGTGACCGAGACAAACGCCGAAGATCGGAATCAGCCCTTTAAAGTGGCTAATCACGTCCAGCGATATTCCCGCCTCATTCGGCGTGCATGGACCCGGTGAAATCAGAATATGCTCCGGCGCCAGCTCTTCTATGCCTTTCAGATCAATCTCATCGTTCCGTCTTACGGTTACTTCCTCGCCTAGCTCACCCAAATACTGAACAAGATTGTACGTAAACGAATCATAGTTATCAATCACCAAGATCATACGACTCACCCTCCTGTGATACCGCTTTTGCTCAAAGCGGCTTCTTCTTCACCACATTGTACTGCCTTCATGACGGCTCTTGCCTTATTTCGGCACTCGCGATATTCCCTGTACGGGTCTGAGTCAATGACAATGCCTGCACCTGCCTGTAAGTAGGCCGTGCTGCCTTTGACAGCTAGTGTTCTTATTATAATATTTAATTCCATATTGCCGTTATAGTCAATCCATCCCATGGACCCTGTATAAGGACCACGCCGGACAGGCTCTAATTCTTCAATGATTTCCATGGTGCGCACCTTGGGCGCTCCGGTAATGGTTCCCCCGGGAAAGGTGGCGGCGATCACATCTAAAGCGGTACGACCTGCGGCCAGCTTACCCTCTACTTGAGAAACGAGATGCATCACGTGCGAATAATACTCCACTGTCAGAAGTTCCGGCACATGCACCGTTCCGTATTCAGCAATCCGTCCGATATCATTGCGTTCCAGATCGACGAGCATGATATGCTCGGCGCGCTCTTTTTCGCTCGATAGCAGCTCGGCAGCCATGGCAGTATCCTCTTCCGGTGTGAGTCCTCGCCTTCTCGTACCTGCAATGGGACGTGCGCTGACGCGTCCATTCTCCAGCTTTACCAGTAATTCCGGCGAACCGCTGACGATTCGTAAATCCGGCATCCGCAGCAGGCCCATGTAAGGGGAAGGGTTCAGCAGGCGAAGCCACTCATAGATATCCTCAGGTTGGGCTGCCAGCGTACGTTGCTGACGAATCGACAGGTTCACCTGAAACACGTCACCTTGTGCAATGTATTCCTGCACGCGCTTTACAGCGTGTTCAAAATCCTCTTGGTTGAAAGCTGCTTTCCAGCCTTCTGCTTCATGATGAGCAACGAACAGCTCTTCTTCGGCAAGCCTTGCGCAACGGCGAATATAAGCAGGGTCAGATGCTCCGGCTTGTATGATGTTTTCCCACTGGGTCAGCATACGTTCTGCATGCTGGACAGCTTCTGCGTAATATTCGGAAAGTATGGCTTTCCGCTGATCCAAAGCTACATCATCGACACTGGCGGTGTTACTACTGACGGTATCCAGGTGAACAGGTGCGGGCGTATGAACAGCGCAATAAATACGGCCTTCCTCATGATCATAGATCCATAGCTCGTTCACTTGCATCCATACATAGTCCGGTATGCCTGTATCGTCTGCTGCCTGTATCGGCAGGCGCTCCAGTGAGCGAGCTACATCGTAGCCGAAATAACCGGCAAAGCCTCCAGTGAAAAAAGGGATGCCCGGTACGTGCGGCGCACGGTAGGAAGCGATCCAGTCGTTCATGACGGTCAGGGGCTGACCGTGCATGAGATCACGCTTGCCGCTTTTTAGATCGGTCCAGACTGCCTGTTCCCCCTTACCTTCCAATATAGCAACCGGATTTAAGCACAGATAGGTGTATCTCCCGCCTTTAGCACTCTCCAGTAAAAAGGCATTGGGTGACGAATCCTCCCATGCCCTCTGCCATGATAACGGTAAACCGTCCGCAGGTAACTGATACTCAGCGATATATGGGAGTATACTCCATCCTTCCTTCTGCCAGGCCTGCCACTGTACCTCCGTTACTCTAGCTGTCGATTTCATACGTGTGTGCTTCCCCTTCCCTTACTTTGCGCAAAGTCTATAAGCTTTTTTTAAAAAGAATCCCCCACCCCCCTGGGAACAGGGAAATGAGGGACTCCTTACATATAGTATACACAATTACGACTAATTACAGCTCGAAATTATACAGTGGCGTACTCAGGTAACGTTCACCATTACTTGGAATGATGACAACAATACGCTTGCCTTTGCCTAATTCTTTAGCCAGCTTCAAAGCGGCATGAACAGCCGCACCGGAGGAAATACCAGACAAGATGCCTTCTTCCTTGGCTACTGTACGCGCCAATTCGAAAGCTTCATCGTTTTCTACATGAATAATTTCATCATAGATGTCACGGTTCAAAATTTCAGGAATGAAGTTGGCACCAATCCCCTGAATTTTGTGCGGTCCTGGCTTGCCACCAGCCAAGATTGGAGAAGCAGCCGGCTCTACAGCAACGATTTTGATTTCAGGGAATTCTTTCTTAAGCACTTCCCCTGCACCAGAAATAGTACCACCTGTACCAATCCCGGCTACAAAACCGTCCAAGCTACCACCGATGGAGCGGATGGCTTCAACGATCTCAGGGCCTGTCGTTTCACGGTGAATCTTGATGTTGGCTTTGTTCTTGAACTGCTCGGCAGCAAAATACTCGGGATTCTCACTCAGCAGCTCTTCCATTTTCTTAACAGAGCCGTTCATGCCCTCCGATCCGGGTGTCAGCACCAGATCTGCTCCGTAAGCGCGTAGCAGGTTGCGACGCTCCAAGCTCATTGTTTCTGGCATAACGATTACTGCCTTGTATCCCTTTGCAGCTGCAACCATAGCCAAGCCGATTCCTGTATTACCGCTGGTAGCTTCAATAATCGTACCGCCTGGTTTGAGCAATCCTTCACGTTCGGCCTCTTCCACCATACTAATCGCGATGCGGTCTTTTACACTGGACCCCGGGTTCTGGTATTCCAGTTTCAAATAAATTTCTGCGCTATCTTCCGGTACGATCCGGTTAAGACGGACGAGAGGGGTCTCCCCGATAAGCTCGGTAACGTTATTGACGACTTTAGCCATGATAAGTTCCTCCCTGACATTGAATGTTATATTAAGTTTTTGCGAAATCACATTGTTAATCCATCCTGGTTTTAATTTCCGATAAAAAAGGTAGGTATTATACGATAATCATAACAATCTTCAAATCCATTGTCAATACGAGCCATAAAAAACACGATGCCTTCTGCTCTGATTTTCAGCATCGCGCTTCCTTCAAACCCAGGATTGCTCACCCTGTTTATAGAGCAATGGAGGGCATATCTTTTCCAGGCAAAATGCGTACCCCGTATTTATCACGCAGGCTTTTCTCTACCTCCTCCAGAGGGGCAGCTTGAGCGAGTGCAAGCGAGCGGCGAATTTGCTGTCGAATCTGTTGTTCGTTCGGGGGAGCTTCCAGGCGGATATCCTGTACAAAAATGACGGCGTAGCCCTCGTTAACAGCGATGGGACCAGCAACATCACCGGAGCTTAGCTCTCTCGCTGCCTCCATAATCTCTTGCGGCTGAAAAGGATCATACGCATCCACCCATCCCAGCTGTCCGCTTTTGTCTTTGCCGTCAAGATGACTGGAATGTTCTTGAAGAAGTGTATCAAAGCTTTCTCCCTGCTTAACCCGTTCAAGTAGCCTCTCAGCTTCCTCCGATTGGGTCAGGTATATGGTTGCCAGCTTGATCTTCTTGCCGACTGCAAATTCCTCAGGATGTTGCTTCCAGTACTCCTCAATCTCAGCTTCCTGAACTTGAATACCCTGTGTGGCTATTTTCTCCAACCCAATCCGGTATTCCGCCTCATTCCGCAAATCATCCGGATTTAATCCGAACTGTTGCTGCATTTCATCAAAATAGGCGCGATCCGAGGCATACCCTTTACTATCCTGCTTCAGCACCTGCTGCAAATCCTCTTGGGTAACCTTGATACCGAGACGTCCAGCCTCCGCCTCCACAACTTTGCGGTTTAACATTTGCAACAATGTAGCGGCTCCATAGCGTTTTTTCAGCTCTGCAATCCACTGTTCCTCAGATATGCCTTCCTGACCCATCTCCGCCACATTATGATCGCCGTCGTCCTTGGTTACATCACCCGGCTTTAACAGCCCGCGAAGCATGATAAACCCCCCCAAGGCGGCGACACTGACGGTCAGGATAATGACAGTCGTCCATAATCCTTTCTCCCGTGTAGTCATCGCTCGCACCGCCCATCCGGTTAGGCTTTGGCTTGATCTAACAGATTTTGCAATTCGTCTTTATTAAACTGATAAGCCTCATTACAGAAGTGGCACACGACCTCGGCCTGTTCCTCTTCCTCAATCAGCTGCTCCAATTCGCTTTCTCCCAAGCTGATTAATGTTTTTTCCACACGCTCTCGCGAGCATTCACATTGAAAATGAATATCCATTTCGTCGAGAATCCGAACGTCCGGCAGCATCCAACGCAGCATTTCATCAAGCTCTAAGCCCTGATCCAGCAGAGCTGTAACTGGCGGAATGGAACCAACTGCATTTTCGATGGCTGTAATCTCATCATCATCCAAGCCCGGAAGCAACTGAATAATAAATCCACCCGCCACGATAACCGAGTTATCGGTATCCACCAGCACGCCCAAGCCCACCGCCGAAGGTGTCTGCTCTGATTTGGCAAAATAATAAGTAAAATCTTCACCCAGCTCGCCGGAAATAATCGGCGTACTTCCACGATAGGGTTCTTTTAATCCCAAATCCTTGATGATATGAATAAAGCCCTCTGTTCCGACAGCACCTGCTACATCCAGTTTGCCCATACTATTGCTCGGCAAATGAACATGTGGCTCGGACACATAGCCCCGCACCTCACCTACAGCATTGGCATCAACAACGATTTGTCCGATGGGACCGTCACCTTTAACCTGAATGGTCAGTCGCTCTTTGCCTTTTAACATAGAGCCCATAATGGCACCCGCTGTAAGTGTTCGTCCCAAAGCAGCGGTGGCGGTAGGATACGTATCATGTCTTCTCCGCAATTCCTCCACCAGTTCTGTTGTCCGGACCGCAAAGGCTCTGACCCTTCCATCCATAGCTGTACCACGAATAAGTCGATCCTGTTTCTTTTCCATATTGATTTCCTCCCCTATTCTCAGAGCAGCTATAGGCTGTTATTTTCGTTAGTGTATATTTTTTTCCGCATCACTAAAGCATGATTCCTGCTATATAAACAACCTGCATTGACAGATCACGCGAATCGTTCAAAAACGTAACATATTTCAGTATAGACGAAAAACGCCGCCAATCCAAACCGGTTTCATCTCCGGCTGGCCTCGGCGGCAGCTTATATCTTTTCTATTCAGCGTTACGTTGGTAAATAATACGCAAGCCCTCCAGCGTCAACATCGGCAACACTTTCTGAATGCTCCGTGTCTCTGAGGCAATTAACTCGGCAAGACCTCCGGTAGCAATAACCGTAGGCTCTACCTGCATTTCCTCCTTTATGCGCTCCACAATACCGTCCACTTGCCCCGCATAACCAAAAATGATCCCCGCTTGCATAGCATGAACCGTATTGCGGCCGATGACCTTCTTGGGTTTTTCCAGCTCAATGCGAGGCAGCTTGGAAGCCCGTTGATACAGCGCCTCCGTCGATATTCCGATACCTGGCACAATGACTCCGCCCAAGTAGTTTCCCTTGTCATCAATACAATCAAACGTCGTGGCTGTTCCAAAATCCACCACAACCAGAGGGCCGCCATACCGCTCGACAGCAGCAACGGCGTTCACGATCCGGTCAGCCCCTACTTCACGCGGATTTTCATAACGCAGATTAAGACCGGTCTTGATTCCCGGTCCGACAATTAGGGGCGTTCTGCCTATGTATTTGTCGCACATTTCCTCCAACACATGAACCAGCGGTGGAACGACTGAGGAGATAATGACCCCTTCAATATCATCCTTTAATACACCGCCCATACTAAAAAGATTATGTATGAGCACGCCGTATTCATCTGCGGTTGCCTGTCTGGAGGTGCTGATCCGGTAATGATGCAATAGCTCCCGGCCCTGATATATCCCCAGCACAATATTGGTATTGCCTACATCCACTACAAGAATCAATCGGTGTCACCTATCTTTCTTTGCGTTAAGGTCAAGGCTGATATCCAGATTATGAAAAGAGTACGTCAGCCTGCCTACAGAAATCACATCTACGCCGCTCTCAGCCATCGCACGCACTGTTTCCAGCGATACATTGCCTGAAGCCTCCGTTTTGACATGTGGAGCCTGTTCCCGAATAAAACGAACGGCTTCCTTCATATCCTGAACGGACATGTTATCCAGCATAATAATATCCGCTCCGGCATTCAGCGCTTCCTGAACCTGTTCCATATTTTCCGTCTCTACTTCAATCGTCATCGTGTGCGGAATATGGGTACGTGCCCGGGTCACGGCCTGCATGATCCCACCCGCACCCTTGATATGATTATCCTTTATCATAACGGCATCGTACAAGCCAAACCGATGATTGGAACCGCCACCCACACGAACAGCATATTTTTCAAGCAACCGATGCCCTGGTGTTGTTTTCCGTGTATCCACCAAGCGCGTCGAAAGTCCGTGGAGCTGGTCGACAAAAGATTTGGTTCGCGTCGCAATGCCGGACATCCGCTGAATCAAGTTTAGAGCCAAACGTTCTCCCGTCAGAATCGCATGGGTGCTCCCTGTCACTTCTGCCAGAACGGTTCCCTGCTCGATCCATTGCCCATCGGTCACCAGTGGAGTGAAGGACAGCGAGGGATCTACGACCCGAAATACGAGTTTTGCCACAGGCAAGCCCGCAGCAACACCGGATTCCTTGGCATGGATTACCGCTTTGGATTGATGCTTCGGCTCGATGGTCCAGCGCGTGGTCACATCGCCCGATCCTGTATCTTCTCGCAGCCAGCTGCGAATTTGTGCTGTCAGCTCTTCCTGATACCCGCTAAACTCTCCGTAATGCTCGCTGTTAGATGTCATGAATGCACTCCTCCGTTATCCCTTGCTCACGTCGCTGCTGGACATGCTTGCGCCATACGCCATCGTCTGCTGTCGGGAAATCGTCACGGTAATGTGCTCCCCTGCTTTCCTCACGCAGCAACGCCCCATCCGTGACCAGCAAACCACAGGTGAGCAAATTGGCAAACTCAATCTCTTCCCGACTGGACAGGACAGCGCTGAAAACGGACATCTGCCCCCGTAGCTGATCCAGGGCTGCTTGCAGCCCCTCCCCATTCCGACGGACTCCGGCATAATGGACCATTGTCTCTTGCAGCTTAAGCTGCTGCTCCATGATAGACGAAGCCAGAGAGTCCACGCGGTTGTCATTGTAGGATATCAGCGTATGACCAGCCAGCGGCAGTAAAGAATGTAACCGC
The DNA here is from genome assembly GCF_050467685.1 of Paenibacillus sp. NRS-1782. NCBI lineage: Bacteria > Bacillati > Bacillota > Bacilli > Caryophanales > Paenibacillaceae > Paenibacillus > Paenibacillus sp. NRS-1782. The sequence goes on along the minus strand of NZ_JBITPH010000038.1, from coordinate 46,934 downwards.
TCGACAATCCTGCTGCCAAATACGACCGCCTCAGATAACGAATTACTCGCTAACCGATTAGCCCCGTGTACACCAGTGGAAGACACCTCACCACAAGCGAACAGGCGTGCAAGGGTGCTTTCTCCATGCAAATTAGTCTGGACGCCGCCCATCATATAATGCGCAGCGGGCGCTATAGGAATCCAGTCCGTCGTTATATCGAGATCAAAGGACAGGCATGTTCGATAAATGGTTGGAAACCGTTGCTTGATCCGTTCAGAAGGCTCATGTGTAATATCCAGATATACAAACTCAGCCTGCGTACGTTCCATCTCATGAATGATGGCACGAGCTACAATATCCCTTGGTGCCAGTTCCTGTCGGGAATCATACTGCTCCATGAATCGCTCTCCATGAATATTGCGCAGCACTGCCCCCTCGCCCCGCACGGCTTCGGAAATTAGGAATCTTGGAGCACCCGGATGACACAACGCTGTCGGATGAAACTGTATAAATTCCATATCCCGCACAGCTGCCCCGGCGCGATATGCCATAGCAACCCCATCCCCGGTCGCGATATCGGGATTGGTCGTGTATCGATATAATTGTCCACCGCCCCCGGAGCATAAAATCGTTGCATTCGCAGTGACATATAATCGTTCGCCATTCGGCTTTTGAACCAGAGCGCCGATGCACTCGCCATGCTCGGTCAGCAGGTCGATCACCATATGCTCGTTCCATACCTCGATAGCGGGATGATCAGCGACCTTCTCTGACAATGCACGAACAATTTCATAGCCAGTGGCATCCCCATTTGCATGCAAGATGCGCCGATGGCTATGTGCGCCTTCCCGTGTCAGCGCAAGTTTGCCATTCTCCCGGTCAAAGGCCGTCCCTAAACGTATTAATTCCTGTACACCACTTGGACCCTCATGAACAAGGGTCCTGACCGCTTCCGGTTCACACAGACCTGCACCTGCAATCAGAGTATCCTGAATATGATAAGCGGGTGCATCCTCAGCCGAAGTGACAGCGGCGATGCCGCCTTGAGCATACTTGGTGTTGCTTTCCAACAATGCCTTCTTGGTAATTAGCAACACCCGCCGATTCTCCGCAGCCTTAATGGCCGTATATAAGCCCGCAATGCCGGAGCCGATAATCATCACGTCGGCTTCGAATTTGGGTAATTCCGCTACATCAAAATCAACCAGATATCTTGGAGTCATGCCTTCACCTGTTTCACAGAAGAATAGCGCACACCATAGGTCGTACAGTATGTGCTCACGGTATATGTTCAAAAGGATTGAAAGTCGGTTACAGCGGCTGACAGCTTGTATATGCCAAGAACACGAACAGCCGTTTATTTAACAATAAATGTACACAACGTTCCTTCGTCTGTCAAATCACCTCAGCTATTTTTCCAGTATTTAAAAAGCTCCGAAAAACCATCATTACTGGTTCCCCGGAGCTTTCATCTAAGCTTATTCAACTGTCAACCCGATGATCAGGTTGTTGTCGGTGGAGTACCACCAGAGTTGCCCGAATTATTACCGTCCTCTGGCTTTTGCAGATTAGGAATATCATTCGGTTGATCCGTTGTATTCTTTGGCTCGTCATCCTTGCCTTGAATACGTACACGAACGTCTCCGATGTTGTCGATCACAGGCTCACCATTTTCAGGCGGTGTTCCTTCTCCCTCATTCGTGCTGCCGTCCAAAGAACCTGTCTCAATCAAACGTTTAATTTGCTCAAGTTCCAGAGTTTCTTCTACCAGCAAGGTTTGGGCGATCAAATGAACCTCTTTGGAATATTTGGTCAGGAGTTCTCTGGCACGCTCATAAGACTCGGTGATGAAACGGTTCATCTCCTGGTCAATCTGATAAGCGATCTGATCACTGTAGTTCTGCTCATGACCGATATCCCGTCCAAGGAATACCTGGCCTTGCGAAGTGCCGAACTGCATTGGACCGAGCCTCTCACTCATACCGTATTCCACGATCATGCTGCGTGCGATGCTTGTTGCTTGCTGGAAGTCACTGTAGGCTCCCGTTCCAATTTCACCAATAAACAGTTCCTCGGATACGCGTCCACCCAGCAAACCAGTGATTTTGTCCAGCAATTCCTGCTTGGTCGTCAGCATGCGATCTTCCTTCGGAAGCATGATGACATATCCGCCTGCGCGTCCACGCGGAATAATCGTTACCTTGTGAACCATGTCGGCATTTTCCAGGAAGAAGCCGATAATCGTATGGCCTGCTTCGTGATAAGCTACAATCCGTTTCTCGCGGTCACTGATTACGCGGCTGCGTTTTTCTGTACCTACGATAACACGGTCAATCGCTTCATCCACTTCTCGCATCGAAATATCTTTACGGTCACGACGGGCTGCCAACAACGCAGCTTCGTTCAACAGGTTTTCCAGATCAGCGCCTGTAAAGCCTGTTGTACGCTTCGCGATAACATCCATTTTAACATCTTTAGTTAATGGCTTGTTGCGTGCATGTACAAACAACACAGCTTCGCGACCTTTAACGTCTGGGCGATCAACTGTAATTTGACGGTCAAAACGTCCCGGACGAAGCAATGCCGGATCCAGAATATCCGGACGGTTCGTTGCAGCTACGATAATAATACCTTCGTTCGCTCCGAATCCATCCATCTCAACGAGCAATTGGTTAAGCGTCTGCTCACGTTCATCATGTCCGCCACCCAATCCAGCGCCACGTTGACGTCCGACAGCATCAATTTCATCAATGAAAATGATACATGGTGCGTTCTTTTTCGCGTTTTCGAACAAATCCCGTACACGGGAAGCGCCGACACCGACGAACATTTCTACAAAATCAGAACCCGAGATGCTGAAAAAAGGTACTCCAGCTTCGCCTGCAACAGCTCTCGCCAAGAGTGTTTTACCAGTACCCGGAGGGCCCACTAACAGAACACCTTTTGGAATACGGGCGCCCACAGCTGCGAACTTACGCGGATCCTTCAAGAATTCTACGACTTCAACAAGCTCTTGCTTCTCTTCGTCGGCTCCTGCCACGTCTTCGAAGGTAACTTTCTTCTTCTCTTCGTTATAGAGACGAGCTTTGCTCTTGCCGAAGTTCATAACTTTGCCGCCACCGCCCTGTGCCTGATTAAACAGGAAGAAGAACAGCAGGAACATGATCACCAAAGGAACAATAGAAGTCAAGAACGTCAGCCAAATACTTTCGCCTTCCATTTTCTTCTGTACGTATTCAAATCCGTTCGTTTCACTAGCAGTAACCAGTTCGGTTAAAGCAGAGTCCGTTGGCGGAACATACACAGAAAAATTGGTGGATTTGGCATCAGCCGGCTGCTTCTTATATGCACCGGTTACAAGATAGGCGTAACCGTCAAATTGGACCGTTACTTTAGAGATATTATTAGCTTTAACCTCTTGCCGTAATTGGTCATATCTAGGGAGATCGGAGGCTTCGCTACTGTTGCTGACAAACTGAACGATACCCACCACAACTAAAAAAAGAATCAAATAAAAACCAGAATTCCGGATGAACCGATTCATCCCCTACCTCCTCTCGAAACACTTAAGTTATTTTACCATAGCCTATAAGCCCTTCTCAACAAAGGACGCTATTTAGTCCTAGGACTGGAGGCTGAGATTAGCTGGTGTAGATTTCCGGCTTCAAAATCCCTATGTATGGGAGGTTCCGGTAGTGCTCGGCATAATCCAGACCATAACCCACAACAAACGCATCCGGAAGAGTAAATCCGGTATAATCAGCTTCAAGATTAACCGTCCGGCGGGCAGGTTTGTCAAACAGGGTTACGACACATACCGAATTGGCATTACGGTTCTTAAGCAATTCAATCAAATGAGTCAACGTCAGGCCACTGTCGATAATATCTTCGACGATCAGAACGTCGCGTCCTTCAACCGAAGCGTCCAAATCCTTAATAATTTTAACGACGCCTGATGACTTGGTGGACACACCATAACTGGATACAGCCATGAAATCAAGCTCCAGTGGTACTGTAATAGCTTTAACCAAATCCGCCATAAAGATAAACGCACCCTTCAGCACGCAGATCACCAACGGATTCTTTCCTTCGTATTGCACGCTGAGCTGTGCGCCCAATTCCTTGATTTTACTCTGAATTTCTTCTTCGCTGATCAATACTTCCTGAATATCATTTTGCAACGGTGTAAACCTCCTAAGTTTATACTATGAAAGCCGTTCCTGCGCAATTACCGATGCCCTGGACTCTCCTGTCTTTGCCATGACATGTATATAACCGAAGACGTGTGCTTTTGCACCGCGGCATGTACAGAGCGTCGCACGCCCGGAATCCAGAGAATAGCTCCGGAACAGTCGCAGACGACGGGAATAACGGGACGCAGCGAAGGAGGTATTTTTTCATCAATGAAAATATCTTTAACCTTTTTTCTTCCGTTTAATCCCATTACATACATGGTATCTCCAGGTAATCGCGAGCGTACTGTCAACGGCAGGACCAATTCATCTGCGTCGAAGCATGCTTCCTCCTCATTCGCCGGATTTTGTCCAACCGGATACGAAGTTCTTCGCCACCGAAGTATACCTCCCGCCTCAGGCAATTCAAGCTCACCGGAAATAGGCAATACGTCCAGTCCATAGCACCATTCGCCCATAACGCCTTGCGTACGGTCAAACAAAACCGCTTGGTCATATTCGCGGACTCCAACTGCGCCACCGCCTAAGTCCAAACTCCACGTAGACGGTCGTTCCTTGAGAAGTCTCAGTCGAACGGTCTCAATTTTACGAAAATCTAAATTTTCACTGTCCGAAGGCAGATAATTTAATATTAGTTTAATCAACCTCCGTTGTAAAGCAATGGATAGCTTACGATAGGAAGCGATGGAAAACATATACCTGCTGTTATCTATGTGCACCAATTCCTCATATACCGCCAGCGTGGATGCCTCCATAAAATCATTTTCGTCAGCCATGGTTTCAGCCAGCCGATTTAGAGAAGGTGTTAGTTGCTCATTATATTGCCCCAAAAAAGGAAGCACATCCATACGAATGGAGTTGCGGCGGTATTTCGATGATAAATTACTGCTATCCGTTACATAGGAAAGGTCATGATACTTGCAGAACTCAATCAGGTCAGCCTTGTACATACGAAGCAACGGGCGAATGAGTTGCACATTTTTTTCCTTGCGTGTCAGCCGCATACCCGCCAAACCCGCCGGGCCACTACCGCGCAGCAAGTGCAGAAGAACAGTTTCGGCCTGATCATCCCCATGATGAGCCATCGCAATATGCTGTGCCGCCCACTTTGCAGCCATATCATGCAAAAAGGTATAGCGCAGCTCGCGAGCCGCTTCCTGCGGCCCCTTGCCGCTCTCCTTCATATAAACGGGTACATCAACGCGAATCATTTCAAACGGAACCTCAAGTTTCCGGGCCATGTGGCGTACCTCTTCCGCCTCCGCATCCGATTCCTCCGGCCTGAAGCCATGATGGACGTGAGCACAGATCAACTGCAAAGGCATATGTACAACGGATATTTCATGTAAAATGTGCAAAAGGGCCACCGAATCCGGCCCGCCGGATACAGCAACCACAATGCGGTCTCCGGGGCTCCACAGCGAATGATCCCGCGCGAGGGCGAGCACTTCCTGTACAACACCGGTCGGTTTTGTTGTTCCCATTCACGACCCTCTTTTCTGCCGACCGAAAAATGATGATCATCTTTATATTATGTAAGTCCTGCCGCTATCTTAGCGCAATCCAGAGCGCTCCGGCAAGCAGCAAAAGCGAGAGAGTGAAAGCATATCCCAGCCAGCGTGGAGTTCCTCTTTTCACGGACGATTGCCTGACATGTGCAGCAGCCAGACGCGACCAGGAACGAGCCGCCACACGGGTATCGGGATGTTCTCCACGCACTGCACCCATCAGCCATTCGGCATAGGGTCGTAATACACGGCTACGACGAATGATGATGGTTAATTCCGCCGTATTACGCAGCTGTGGTAGCCTGCCCGCCGCTACTTTTAGCGATTCGCCCTCCAATATATGAATAGTCAGAAGGGCGAAGGCAAACAGATCATACTGAGAATCGGCATTTCGACTGCCCGCATTCCAGAATCCCCTGTCATACCATTCTGTAAATTGCTTGACGCTCCGTCCCGCAAGGGACACCCCGCCATAATCAATCAACTCGGCTTCTCCATAGGCATTGACCAAAATATTTTGAGGCTTCAAATCGCCAAATACCCATCCTGCCTGATGTAGATCAGCCAAACGATTCAATATGCCAGTTCCAGCCACACCATACCATTCCGCTCCCTTGAGCGCCACAAAACGGTGAAGCGGATCTCCCTTGACGTATCGCATGACATAAAAGGGTATCTCCCCGCCGCTACGCAATGATACATCGTCCACCTCGAACAAAAAGGATGGATGTCCGTTTTGCTGGAGAGCAGATTGGGTTCCCTGCGACTGCAATGTGGTTAGCACGTTAATCTCTGATTGCAGATCAAGCGTGTTCTTCCCCATTTTCAGAGCAAATTGTCGATCTGCCTGTGCCCCTTTTACCAAATATACAGTTCCGTTCGCCCCACGGCCCAGCAGACGCTGAATGACATAGCTGCTCCGCTTCCACTTGCCCTTGATGACCGTTCCGGGTGCAAGAACGGGATCAGACGACGTAGTCACCGAGCATCCCTTCTCCTTTGCCATAGGATTCTTCCATATCTTTCTGTTCCCCTAGTGTAACATATCGGTAATAATCAATCACTTGTAAAATGGCTGGACCTGTTGGCGTCGCCCCCTTCATCCGCAAACGGCCGAATATCGACTTAACCTGGCTAAGTTCAGAGGTCCAACCCATATCCATGACCGCATCTTCTCCCATCCGTCCCCCAGGAAAATGAAAGACAGAAATACGGCTAGGCCCGCTTCTGGACTGTAAACTGAGCAGCAAATCCCGGATACTGTCTTCTACGGCAGGCAGCTTGGGCTTCATACTCGCACTGGCATCAATGAGCAAAGCAATTTCCAAAGCGCTTGTTTCTGTCAGTTCATCCATCACCTCAACCACCTGAGCCCGTTTGGCTGGCGGCAGTTCACCGATATGTCGAGCGCCCCCCTCACCCAAAATATGCGTTAACTCTCTATTAACCGCCTGCTGAATCGTTTGAACCACTGTTTTACGGGTCATCATCTGCATGGTCTGTGCCAGCTGCCTCGTGCCTACGATTTGGCTGAAACCTCCTCCCGCTTTAGCGATTTCCTGAATCTCTGTACTTCCAAGCTCGCCAATCGTCCCATAATCTATGACTCCGGCTACGTTCACCGTAATGCCTTCCTGTAAAGCCTGGGCCGCCGCCATGACCGGGCTGACACCCACATTAGAGCATCCGTCTGTAATGATCAAAATTTGCTTCATAAGCTTCTTGACCTCCCGCTTCCTCTTAATCTATTCCGATAGATTCTATCTTTGCCGAATCTGGAACGATTCAAACGAAGAACGCGGATTTTTAACAAGGAAGCGGAATTTCCCGGGCAATGTCTATTCAGCTAACCGTACGCGGACGCTCCATCCAGCTCATACCCGGTACATGAAGCGTGGCCCATTCTGGGCGGAAATGATCTATTTTGCTAACAACTACCGTCATGTCATCATAGATTTGATTTTGCTGGTAACGAATAACTCGTTCCAATAGGCAGTCGGCCAACTGCTGCGGGTCATCGCTTTCAATTTCCTGAATCATGCGCTTCATCCATATTTCCTTGTTTACCGCATAACCCGGTGAGTCATATATACCATCTGTAATCATGATCAAAATATCACCCGGCTGTAATTGAAGCGACACCAGATCAATTTCAATATCCTGTATAATGCCAATCGGCAAATTACTGGCAGATACGGGAATGACCTCCTCCCCTCTTTTAATAAAGCTCGGTGTTGACCCAATCTTCATGAATGTCGTCCGGGCCGTATACTGATCAATCAGCGCCATATCGACCGTAGCATACATCTCCTCTGGTGATCTCAGCATCAGAACAGAGTTGACCGACTTAATCGCCAGCTTTTCATCCATGCCGGATTGCAGTAATTCCTCTAAAATATTAAGCGCCGCGCTGCTCTCTTGCTGCGCCCGCTCTCCATTGCCCATACCATCGCTCAAAGAGACCGCAAAGGTCCCGTTCCCCAGCTCCATCATGCTGTAGCTGTCTCCCGAGAAAAAATCCCCTCCTTTGGCAGCGCTTGCTACTCCCGTTGCAATTTCATAGGTTTTGGCGGAGCCAAACATGACCGTAGCCAATCCCTGGCGGCGATCTGCCGCCGTTTCGCGCATCACAGCAATATGCTCGTCCAATATGTCCGACAGCAGTGGAGCAATGATTTTCCGGCATTCGTCAAATCCCCTTGTATAAGCATGGACAATCTCAATTTCGACTTGGCCCGCATCCAGATTAATAATCTCAATAGATTGTATGGATAAGCCCAGCCGATCAAGCGCCTCACGTATTTGTTCCTCCTGCCGATGCATGGTTTGCCCTTCCCGCTGAATTTCCCGCGCCAAATCCTCCATAATCTGTGATACGCCGGATAGCTGATCAGCAACAAGCTGACGACTGTCGTATACTTGGCGTTTCCACTGCATATTATGCTGGTAGAGGCTGTATTGCTGCTTCATCACTTGCAGCACCGCGCCCGTCTTGGCGCATGCCTTGCTCCACTGCGGCGGCATCTGCTCCGGCATCAAATTCGGATTATCCTCAATAGCACTCATCATTTCCGTCATATACTGATGGGTTTGCATAAACTTGCCGTCCCAGCACTGCTCGCACTTGAAGCAGGAGGCACACGTTCCCTCCGCTACAGCGTTCATAAAATGCTCGATTTCACCTTCCGGCTTCGCGCTCTCACTCGCAGATATCTGGTGAAAGCTGCGGGATAGCTGACTGAATACGCGGGAGAATTTCGTCACCCGCTCGGCAGTGAGATCACGGACCCTTTTGGCATACTCATGCTGGGATTTGGCGTGGTCCTGCGTACCAGGAACATAGGTAGAAACCGCTTTAAAGAAGCTTTTTGGGGTCATTAAGAATAATAAAATCGCCGCACAGCTCTCCCAGGTCGATGTTAGCACATCCCCGGTTCCGTCCAAATAGATCGTCAGAATTGAGGAACCTAGCAACATCCCGAGCGCCACTGCACCTTTTCGCCCTTCACGCAGCATCCCTGCCAGCAACCCGGCAAAAGCGAGCAAACTCATCTGCACAATCGCAGACATATTGGCCAAGCTTAAAATTAAACCGGTAATCACACCGACCGAAGCACCCAACGAAGCGCCTCCCACCAAGGCGAATACCAAGACCAAATAGCGAGATAGCACATGATCGACAGACAGTGAGTGAATCGTCCATCCTACCGCTCCCGTCATCACAGAGGCCAGTAAAATGATCAGACACAAAATTTCCTCATTTTTGAGCTGGCTTGTCTTTTTGCGATACGTAAACAATGGAATGGCCTGCGTAAAAACAAGTGTCAGCATAAAGCTGAGAACCGCATCCGTCCCTACGATGATAAGGTCATACCATGTGAAGGACGGGGCCATCACCGCGTAAAATAAATTGACCATAAACACAGACAGGAAAACCATAAGCGGGGCATAAGATAATTCCAGCCGATCAAAGGTTCGTAGCCCACGATACAGGAGATAGAATACAAGCAGCTCGCCGCCAATCATGAATAAGGATGGATAAGGGGCAAGCAGACTGCCCAACACGACCGATACAGCTACAGGCAGCATCAAATCACGCCGCAGGAACATGATGACTGCAAAATAAGCGAGGGCAAAAGGGGATAGCTCGTCCAAAATGGTGGCGCGTCCCAGTAAAAATCCCATAGCAGACAATAGCAGCATCCATCTTTGCGCCGTTACCCATTGCACTGCTTTATGTGAATCCAGTCGCTTCTTGAGTCTGGAAGACCAACCTTCCGTACGTTCTTTAGATTTGGACTTTCTGGATTTCAACCCTGGAAAATGTACCACGTTCCATTTCTCCATCATGCGTCAGGCACCCCATTCATCAATTTGATGTTCCCATCTTAAACCGGAACGACTGAGAAAGTTTGTCAGAACCTCACGTCTTATTCCAAGAAATTTCCGACAAAAAAACGTTCTGCGCGAAAGCACAGAGCATCGGCCTCAAGCCAAGCTACGTCCGCTTGGAAGCGCATGGTAATTACGAGCGCCCTCTCCCTACAAAGCCCCTTCCTGTCGCCCACACCTTCGCTTAGACTAGCGATTTGCACAGAAGATAGACGGAAAACCGTTGGAGTTTGTCGGACGATTATGTCCACACGACAAAAAAAACGTCCACTTTTCAGCTTGATCGCCCTGCTTTTTCTTCAGCAAATCTTGAATACCATAAAACGCATGCAAGATAACAGTGGTATGGATCTCCCACGCTCCCATAGCTCTTCATATATTTCAGCTTTTGTCGGCAGAACGCAAAAAAAACCGTAGCAGTCTTTCGACTGTACGGTTTTCCGTGTATGGTTGATACGGTTGTGAAAGTGAATTAAACACGCTTCGCGCCGCGTCCTCCGCGTTTACCTTCGGTGTTCTTTTTCAGCGACGAAATGCGTTCCTCACTATCTTTCAGGAAGCGTGACATTTTATCCTCAAATGAAGGTTTACCCGGTGCAGGCTTGAACGAACGGCCTCCACGATCGCGGTTGAAACCACCGCCACCGCCACCACCACCGCCGCCGCCGCCGCGTCCTTGACTTGGACCTGAACCTCCACCGCCGAAACGGTCGCCTCCACTTGGTCCTCCTGTGCGCTCCGGTCTTGGAGCTCTTGGCGGACGGGCTTCACTTGCTGGCTTGTCAATCGTTTGCTTAATGGAAAGTCCGATCTTGCCGTCTTTGTCAACATTAATGACTTTCACCGTCACGACATCATTAATCTTCAGGTGATCGTTAACATCCTTAACGTAGTTATCGGCGATTTCCGAGATGTGAACGAGACCCGTGACACCTCCAGACAAATCCACAAATGCTCCAAAATGCGTGATGCCTGTCACTTTGCCCTCTAACTTGGTGCCCACTTCAATTGCCATAGAATAAAATGATCCTCCCTTAAAATATACAACCGATTTTTTTGCAAAAAAATCCCGCTGTGGTGATTTGATTATACAAAATGGCGGAACCAAGGTCAACTAAGCATTGACCCAATGATGCGCCTATTTCTGCTCCCCGATGATCGGCGTCTCTTCCGGTTTGTACAGACCGTACTTGCTTCTGGCAATTTCTCCGATATACTCGGGGTCCTTGAGACGATTCACTTCAGTTTGGAGCTGTTGTTCCGTTTGTGTAGCAGCTTGCTTCTGTTCTTCCTTCTGAGTGAGCTGTTCACTTCGATCGGCCATAATCATACCTTGAGAAAAAAAGGTGAAAATAGCCCAACTACCAAAGGCGGCAAGCGATAGCAACCAAATCATGATTCGCCTGCGCCCGCCCGCGTTGGACTTGGACGTAGGAGATGAATGGCGATCTACAGACGAATTACGCATGATACTACCTCCCTCCAAACCATCTTTTTGCTGTGTTTTTCAGTCTGATGCCGAGCTTTACAAGCAATTCTGGAGTCCTCCAGCGCGCTTTAAGCGGACCGATCAGCCAGACGAGCGGCTTCCAAACCGGCATCAAGATGTATATCAGCATCCTTCCCAGGAACACAATAAGTGCCCATGTCCATCCGACCAGCTTGCGTACCAGCCGATACAGCGCCAACACCGGATGAACAATCAGGATGCGCAGTATGCTGTTCACGATCAACGTCAGTCTGCGGACTATCTTTAATAACATTACCACAAAACGTTGGGTTGTAACACTAAAGGCCCAAAAATAGAGCCAAACCCCCAAAAGTAGTCCTAAAAAGACATAAAACCGCAGCTCACCGCGATTACTCGCGTACAGCACACGGAAAATAAACAGGGTCGAGGCCACCCAATACAGCACGTCCAACATATGAATGCTCCAACGGGCAAAATGAAAGCGGATGGACAGCACCCGGTAGCTGTCGAACACCACTCCCATGGCTATGCCCGACAGCAGCATCCACGTCAATGTCAGCCATTGTGTGTGAGGGTTCATTTGAAGAGCTTGCCGAATAGGCTTTTTCCGTTTTTGGCCGGGGCCCCGGGCTCCAGGTAGACGAGGGAAGTAATCAGACCTTCAATGGACAGCAGCCCCTCTTCCAGACTGAGATTTTTGATATGTAAATGCTGTCCGCGAATGGTGAGATGACCCAGCTCGGTCTGAAGCAGAAACTCTTCACTGTCAAAGCTCTCCACATTGCTGACGCCTGAAATGTCGAGCTGCTTTCGGCTTTGCATGCGCAGGTCATGGTGTTTGGGCTTCCCTTGTTCAATCATGGCATGTACCCCTCCTTCTGTTCTTAGCTTATGAAGGGGACAACAGGATTTAGAACTACATGAAAAGAAACTGCATAAGAAAAAGCACCCCCTCATGAGAATATGAAGGGATGCTTTAATGTACAGCATATTAGAAAGTTAGATTCCAGTTACCAGTTCAAACCATTGTCTCTGGCAATGGGCTCTTCCTTCACCAAAGTGTACATACTTGCAGCCTCGTCCTTGCGTGTAGTGTCGGCGAGCCGTTCCACTCGCACAGTCACCAGCTTCTGGCCAAACTGGACGGTGATTTCATCCCCCACTTTGACCGCACTGCTCGGCTTGGCTTCGCGTCCGTTCACCATGACTCTCCCTTGTTCGGAGACATCCTTGGCTACCGTACGCCGCTTAATCAGCCGCGAGACTTTCAAGAATTTATCAAGACGCATTAGTTAACGGCTTCTTTAAGCTTATTACCGGCTTTAAAAGCAGGAACGGTCGATTCTGGAATTTCAATCGTGTTGCCGGTTTGTGGATTGCGGCCTGTACGGCTGGAACGCTTGCGCGTTTCAAAAGTACCAAAGCCGATCAGTTGCACTTTATCGCCGCTGGCGAGTGCATCTGTAATTTCACCAAGTACGCCATTCAATACAGCTTCAACGTCACGTTTGCTCAAACCGCTTTTGCTGGAAATATTGTTGATTAGATCTGTCTTGTTCATAAGTTAAAAGCCTCCCAAATGTCAAAAAATAATCATCACGCTGCATGTCCATAAATGGGGCAGAAGTGAGGTCAAGCTGTGGCCGAAGCCGCTCTGAATACAACTAGAACACAGTTGCCCGTAGGCTACAGTTATTTCAGAATTACTACAAGTTATTCTGGCTAGGCCTTAAAAATCCTGCAATGGCAGTCGTTTTTTAATTCGACCCCAGTTAAGCCAACATCCTACTACAAAAGCCTCCCCATTGGCAAGTCTCCTCAAACGGACAAGCTCCACACAGGCATTTGCCGCCTTTACGGCCTAAGATCTACCAAGAGTTTTTTTCGCTTCCTGCCAGTACGTCTCCATCTCATCCACGCTACTATCCTCGGGACGTCGTCCCTGCTCGCGTAATCTTTTCTCAATGTACTGGAATCGGTCGATAAATTTGCGGTTGGTGGCGGACAGTGCCTCTTCCGGATCAACTCCCATAAAACGGGCCGCGTTCACAGCAACGAAGAGCACGTCGCCCAACTCCAGCAACTGCGCCTGCACGGAATGTCCTTCGCGGACCGCTTCCTTCAGCTCAGCCACTTCTTCGTCCAATTTGTCGAATACGCCTTCAATGCCATCCCAGTTAAAGCCTACTTTCGCCGCCTTTTTCTGGAGCTTGTACGACTTCATAAGCGCAGGCAAATCACGCGGGACACCATCCAGTACAGAAGACTGTGCTGAAGCTATGCCTTTCATCCGTTTTTCCTCGGCTTTCATTTGCTCCCAATTTTGCAGCGCCTCTTCCGCATCCTTCGCCTGATTGTCTCCAAACACGTGCGGATGGCGGAATATCAGCTTGTCATTCAGCCCTTGAATCACATCATACACATTGAAGGTTCCGACTTCTTCTTCCATCTGGGCATGCAGCAAAATTTGCAGCAGCAGGTCGCCCAGCTCTTCCTTCATGTGATCAGGATCGTCCTCATCTATCGTTTCGATGACTTCATAGGTTTCCTCGATCAGATTTTTGCGAATCGACTGATGCGTCTGTTCCCGGTCCCATGGACAGCCTTCCGGACTGCGTAAAATATCAACAATCTCATGCAGACGGTCAAAAGAACGCCGTTTTAGCGCATCATCCTCACTACGCGGTATGTACACCAGAGACAGGTTTCCGTAGCCCACCACCCGATCCAGCTCGTACAGTGGCACTTTATGCACCGCTTCCTCGCCCTCCACGCCAAGCGCATGACCTATATAAACCTCATAATCATCAGGATAGCGCTCCATTAAACACAGCTTCACATCTGAAGCCGTAAACGTATCATATACCTGTCCGATCAACGTGTGCAACTGAGGTTGAAGCCAGCTCGCATCCAGCGTACCTGCGTCCAACAACTGGAAACCTTCAATCGGGTCAAAACCAAGACGCACAAAAGCTTCATCCAGAAAACTTTCACCGCCAAGGATCTCCAGTTGAATATCCTGCACAGGACAACGCTCTTTGAGCAATTGCACCGCCGCTTCCGCTACCATCGGGTGCCCTGGAACCGCATAGACGATTTCGCTTCCATCCACAGCTTTAACGGCCGCTGCTATCAACTGACTGGTAATTTCCTCGTATACCTCTGGAAAAGATTCCTTGGTCTCATACACGGTGTCAAACGACTCGTAGGCCACTCCAAACTCATCCAGTACCTTAACTACCGGGTGCTCCTTCGTCCGCAGATACAGCGCAGAAGCGCCCCGCATTTTGTTCAATATCCCTATCGTAAGCTGATCCGGGTCTCCCGAGCCTAGTCCTACGACTGTTAGTATTGCACTCATGTTCAATCCTCCGTTCCGCTGAAACGTGGCACACACTCCGTCAATGTACGGCGCGTTGCCTGCTTCCGCTTCCTTTGCTTTGGCACTACTATACCACAAAGTATATACAGGCTCATAAAATCGCTACCTCCGCCGCGCAACTGCAAGCGGCATAACCACAAGGCTACGCCAGCACGCGCAGTCTGCGCAGCACGGCTGCCAGCGGGCGTCCGAGCTTGGGCACCGCCACAAGCTCCGCCTCTGTGATCAGCCTCAAGCGTGCGAGGCCGATCACAAACACCACGGCGCCTGCGGCTACGCCCAGCAGGCTTTCCGCCGCCGCCGTGGCACGGCCTCCGGCGGCCCAACCCAAGGCACCCAGCGCGGCGCTGGTGCCCCACATCGCCGCCGCAGCTGCGCAGGCCAAGGCGACAAGCAGTGCCGCAGGCTTGAACACGCTGGCGGACCAGCTCCAGCGCAGCCCCGCCAGGCGGGCAAGCAGCGCGATGTTGATCGCCGCTGCCAGCAGATAGGCGGCGGCTCCCGCGATGGCGGCTCCAGCCGTGCCCAGCTGCGGCACGAGCAGCCAGTTCAGCAGCGCTTTGGCTGCTGCTGCGGCGAGCATCGCCAAGGCTGGAGCGCGAACTGCGCCCAGCCCTTGCAGCAGCGCCGCCGAGATGATGCTGAGCGTGCCGCCTACGGCGGTCAGCGCCATCCAGCGCATGACTCCGCTGCCGGTGTCGTCCGCGTACAGCATCACATTGACGGGCACCGCCAGCACAATTAAGCCTGTAGCGGCGGCTAGTCCCAGTAGCCAGAACCAGCGCAGCGATTGCTCACATTGGCGGCGGGCCAGCTCCGTGCCGCCCGTTACCCGGGCTTCCGCCAGCGACGGAATGAATAATGCCGACAGCGTAGTGGCAAACATCATCACCAGCTGTACAAGCGGCAGACCCCGGTTATAGACACCGAAGGCCACCATAACTCCTGTATCATCCAAGCCCTCCTGCTTTAACAAACGAGGCACCGTAAACGTGTCCACCAGGCTAATCAGCGGAACCGCCAGCGCTCCCAGGCAAACAGGCAGGGCATAACGAAGCAATGCCTTTAGCAAAACACCGTAGCTCTCCGTCCGGTGGGCTTCTCCAGCCCGCTCCTGCGCTGTCCCTGCTGCACTCTTGAGCACACCTGATACGACAGCACGACTACCACTCACCCAATCGTCCGTCGTTCTCTCTATGACGTCAGAACGTCCAGACGCAGTCTCCTGTATGCCCTTCTGTTCTGTCTTCCCCGCGACCTGCAAAGCCTGCTCAGACAGCCTCCCTTGCCTTGTGAGCTTCTTCCTGTGGTTGCGCCAGAATAGCAGCATGACGACCAGACCCGCTGCCCCGCCAGCCGCAGAACCAAAAACAGCCCCGGCAGCAATCATATCGGGTCCGGCTCCTTGCGACAGCATAACCAGCAACAGCATGATCATCACACCCACCCGTACCGCCTGCTCCGTCACTTGGGAGACAGCGGTCGGGATCATATTTTGCAAGCCCTGAAAATATCCCCTTAGCCCTGCCATAACCGGCACGAACAAAAAGGCAAAGGCCGCCGCCCTCACCGAGGGAATAACATGAGCATTGTCGATCCACTGACCGATCAGCGGTGCGCACGTATACATCAGCACGCCCAGAATCACACCAAACATGCCCAATACAAGGTAGGACAATCGGGCTACACGTTGCCCTGCGGCCCGGTTTCCCACCGCCTCATATTCTGCTACAAATTTGGATATCGCTGCCGGAAATCCAGCAGCGGCAATAGTAATCAACAGCGTATAAAAAGGATAAACCGTATTATAAATACCGAAAACGCCGTCACCGCCGATATTTTGCAGCGGGATTTTTTGCAATGTGCCGATCAGCTTGCTCGCTACCGCCGCCAGTGTCAAAATGACAGCACCCCGTAGTAGCCGCGAAGCAGCGCGATTTTCCTGCATCGTCCGTTCCCCACTCCTACCTGAAATATGCATCCTTCACGAGTCCTATTATACCGCCTCTTTCTCTGGAAAGAAAAAAAGCCCTGCAAGACGACAGACGGCTTTCGCCATTCAGTACGTCTTACAGGGTCGGACCGGGGGATTACTGTTCCATTTGTTTACCGAGGAAACCAGCGGCTGTTTCAGCCATTTTGATCTCCATTTCGGCCATCTTCACGTTTTCATCCTTGTTCAGCAACACAACGGAACCAATAGGATCACCACCCGAAACAATGGGAGCCGCCACAAAGGACGAAAGTGTTTCTTCGTGGTCTCTTGTCAGCTCATAGGAGCCGCTGGCTGTTTCCAGTACCGTTTTGCGATTATCCATACTACCTTCGATAATACTGCCGACCGGCTTGTCCAGAAACTCTTTTTTGGAGCCTCCGGCCACCGTAATAATGGTGTCCCGGTCGGTAATCATCGTAATATGGCCTGTGCTTTCAAACAGGGACTCAGCGTATTCTTTGGCGAAATCACCAAGTTCACCGATAGGCGAATACTTTTTCAAAATGACTTCTCCGTCACGATCCACAAAAATTTCAAGCGGATCTCCTTCACGAATCCTCAAGGTGCGGCGAATTTCCTTAGGAATAACTACCCGCCCCAGATCATCAATACGGCGAACTATACCAGTAGCTTTCATTTCACATGTTGCCCCACTTTCTCAAGAAGAATTTAGTAAACTACTGACGGTATCGAAAGACGCTTCCGCTCCCCCGGAAGCGGTCACGAAGAACGTCACGGTCATGGTGTTTATGGTGATATCTGACCATAGTATTCATCTGTTCCCAATTCCTTATGCATGTTCAGTTATTTACCTTCGGTTGTAGCTCCGTCCTTGGCTGTTCCTGCTTTGGTATCAGTTGTTCCACCTGTAGTGCCTTCAGGCGTAGCTGTGCTGCCAGCGCCCGGTGTGGTGCCGCTTTTCTCTTGCGTAGCAGGTGCCTTCGGCAGGGTGAATTTCAAATTAAGTTTGGCCAAATCTTTTTCGGTAAAGTTTTGAATACTTTCACCAGCCAGCTTGTTTTTCAAAGCAGCCTTCTCGTTGTCCTTCAATTTATCAAACGTAGGTTCATTGCGGGATTCCACCTTGATGATGTGATATCCGTATTCTGTTTCCACCGGATCTCCGATTTTATTAATCGGCTGCTTCTCGGCTGCTTCCTTGAATGCAGGCACCCATTGAGCTACGGATGCATTCTCATACAAACCGCCATTGGAAGCCGAACCCGGATCTTCTGAGTATTTCTTGGCAATCGTCGCAAAATCAGCTCCGCCATCCAACTTCGCCTTCACTTCTTTGGCCAGCTTGAGAGCATCTTCTTTCTTGCGTTCTTTTTTGGTTTTTGGATCCTGGAAATTAATCAGTACATGACGCACGGTTGCTGTCGTGAATTGATCTTTGTTTTTCTCAAATTCCTGTTTCAGCTGATCGTCCGTCACTTTGTTCGTCTCACTGTTGATCACCGTCATCACACGGGTAAAGTAATCCTTCACACCCTGCTCAGTCAGTTTTTGATCACTTAAAAATGTCTTGAATTTAGCATCTCCGACCGACTTCTTATACTGCTCCAGTTGTTCGGTTCCTTCTTTGGCGCCCTGTTCCTTGGACTTATCGTCTGCTTTTTCAGCCAGCAGCTTGTACACCACTTCTTGCTTGGCAATTTGCTCCCGCACCTGATCCGAAGCAAGCATCGCTCCATATTCCGGATACAGGAATTTCATCATACTGATTTCCTGGTTAAACTCATTTTCTGTAATGGTTCCGCCAGTGTAGGTCACGACAACCTTACTGCTGTCCTTCGGTTGGTCCTTGACCTTACTCTCCTCGACTTGCTTCGTACATGCTGCCAGCACCGATATAGCCAGCACCGCGGCAATGGCCACCGATAGCATTCTCCAAGGTTTTCTTTTATTTGGTAGTGACATTTTGCAGTTCCTCCTTCAATGTGAATGCATCTTTTAGTGCACTCAAAAATTGCTCCAGCAGCTCTAGTATCTGTGGATCATCCAGACCTTTGCCCTTGATACGTGCGCTCATAGGAGTGCCCTGTTCAAATTGTACACGTCTTTCAAAGCGATTGCCAATCTCTGCAAGCTTGGCGGTCTGTACCGCCTGCTGGCGCCCTTCGTGGAATTTCAACACGATGTTGTCATCCCGCTGGACAATGGACTCAATGCCATACATGCGTCCGTATACCTTGAGACGGGCCACAGCCAGCAAATGACGCACAGCCTCCGGCAAATCACCAAAGCGGTCGACCAGTTCATCCTCCAGCTCCATAGCCTCGTCAAACGTGCTGACTGCCGCAACCTTTTTATAAATCTCAATCTTCTGAATACTGTCGTAAATATAATCTCCCGGCAGGTAAGCATCCACGCCCAAATCAATGGACGTACTCCAATTTCGATTCGACAGATCCTCTTCTCCAAGTACGCTAACCTTGCGCTTATTGATTTCCTCAGCCAGCATTTGCGAGTAAAGGTCAAAACCGACGGATGCAATGAATCCGTGCTGCTCTGCACCGAGCAAATTCCCCGCTCCGCGAATAGACAAATCACGCATCGCGATCTTGAACCCGGAGCCCAGCTCCGTAAACTCCTTGATCGACTGAAGGCGCTTCTCTGCCACTTCCGTCAGCACCTTATCCCGCTGGTACGTAAAATAAGCATAGGCAATCCGGTTGGAACGGCCTACACGCCCACGCAGCTGATAAAGCTGGGACAGCCCCATTTTATCGGCATCATGCACAATAAGTGTATTCACATTCGGAATGTCCACCCCGGTCTCAATAATGCTGGTGCTGACCAGTACATCATATTCACCGTCCAGGAAGTCTAAAATCGTCTTCTCCAGCTCGGATTCGGACATCTGACCGTGACCCACGCCCACCTTGGCATCCGGCACGAGCGCATTGATCTCGGCAGCCATTTCCTGAATGCCCTGTACGCGATTATACAGATAGTACACCTGTCCTCCACGTGCCATCTCGCGTTCAATCGCTTCACGCACCAACGTTTGACTATGCTCGACAACATAGGTCTGCACCGGAAAACGGTTTTCCGGCGGTGTCTCAATGACCGACAAATCGCGAACCCCGAGCATAGACATGTGCAGTGTACGCGGAATAGGCGTAGCCGTTAACGTCAGCACGTCCACATTCGTTTTCAGCTTTTTCAGCTTTTCCTTGTGCGTCACGCCAAACCGCTGCTCCTCATCGACAATGAGCATCCCCAGATCCTTAAACACCAGATCCTGCGACAGCAGGCGATGGGTGCCAATGACAATATCGACGGTCCCCTGACGAACCCCTTTAATCGTCTCATTCTGCTCCTTGCGCGAACGAAAACGGCTCAACACCTGAATATTGAATGGATACCCGGAAAAGCGCTCGCGAAACGTCTCATAATGCTGCTGTGCCAAAATCGTCGTTGGAACTAACACGGCCACCTGCTTGCCCTCAATGGCTGACTTAAACGCAGCACGAATGGCGACCTCTGTTTTGCCGTAGCCTACATCACCGCACAGCAAACGATCCATCGGACGGCTCTGCTCCATGTCCTTCTTGATCTCTTCAATCGCCCGAATCTGGTCACGTGTCTCTTCATACGGGAACATATCCTCGAATTCCTGCTGCTCCGGTGAATCCTTTTCAAAAGCAAAACCAGGCGCTGACTGCCGTTCTGCATACAGCTTGATCAGATCATCAGCAATGTCCTGAACCGAGCTGCGAACCTTGCTCTTCACCCGTGTCCATTCATTTCCGCCCAGCTTGTAAATCTTAGGTTCCTTGTCCTCTGAGCCGACATACTTCTGAATCAGGTCAATCTGCTCAATCGGTACAGACAGCTTATCGCCGCCCGCATAGAGAATGTGCATGTAATCCTTATGGATACCGCCAACCTCCAGCGTACCGATCCCCATGTACTTCCCGATCCCGTGATTCTGGTGTACGACATGGTCGCCCACCTTCAGCTCGCTATAGCTCTTAATCCGTTCTGCGTTGTCCACATGGCGGCCCTGCTTGCGTGCTTTGCGTTGCTTTTGCGAGAACATTTCGCCCTCAGTAATCACTACCAAATGAATAGATGGCATCTCAAAACCGCTTTGTAAATTGCCGATAGCCATCGTTGGCTCATCAATACCGTAATCCTGAAGCACCCGGCGCATCCGATCCAGCCGCTCGTCTCCACTCGCCAGCATCATAACCTGTGTACCCGCCTTGCGCCAGCGATCCATTTCCGCCTTGAGCACATTCATTTGACCGTGGAAATCCTGCATGCCCCGGCAGATGAAATTCAAAATATTTTGCGGCTGTGTATGTGGAACCTGACGGAGAAAGATCGACAGGAACAACGTCTGGAATCTCCGGTTATACAGCAGATTGTCCGCGTTATCCGACAGCTCTAGCTGCGGTAACGTTTTACCGTTTTGAAGCAAATGCAGATTCCACTCGGACTCATCCCGTTCAAGCTGCTTGGCTGTTTCCAGCATCCGCGCAGGCTCGTCAATGATCAGAATGGTGTCTTCCGGCATGTAATCTGCCAAGGTTTTGCGTTCGGGATACAACAGCGAGATATATTTATAGATTTCGTCAAAATACACATGCTCACGCAGCAGCTCAATTTCGCGGTGAATCTCTTCTTTCAGATGCAGCTTGGCCTGACGGTCTGTCATTTTGCCGAGCTGCTCCTCCAACAGAATCGCTGCGGCATCTGCCGCCTGATCCATACGAGCGTTATCCGCTATGACTTCCTTGCACGGCGTTACGGTAACTTCCTGCACCTTTTCCACCGAACGCTGATCTTGCGGGTCGAACATACGGATGGAGTCAATTTCATCATCGAACAGCTCCACACGGTAGCCCCAACGGGTTGTCATCGGATAAAAATCGATAATACCGCCACGGACACTCATCTCTCCACGTGATTCTACACGCTCCACCCGCTGGTACCCCATCTCGACCATATGCAGCAAAAACGGCTCCAGTTGGATCGTTTCGCCTTCTCTCAGCTCGATTCGGGCTTCACTCCATGTCTCTGGAAGCGGCAGCAAACGCCGGACACCAGAAAACGGCACGACAACAATCCCACGAAAACCCTGGGCGCATCGTATCAATACTTCAATTCGTTGGGATAGCGTCTCCGGGCTGGATATGGCGGCCTCAGCAGCTACCAGCTCATTCGAGGGGTACAACAAAACCCGTTCTGGAGGAAGCGCTTCCTGCAAATCATCTGCTATTTTTTGAGCAGCAAACATGTTGTGCGTCATGACCAGGATCGGTCGTCCGGTATCTTCGGCAAGCGCGGCCATCAGTACCTGTCGGGAAGAGCCCGACAAACCAGATATGAGCTGTTCCTTCATGCCTGATGATATACCTGCTGCAATGGATGCATAATCAGCATCCTTGGTAAAAGCCTGAATAAGTGCTTGTAACAAAAAAGGCACCCCTTTATGCTTATAAATAGTTGCATGTAAACTGAAAAAGAAGCCTCAGCAATGCTGCCAAGGCTCCATAAGCGGGATTACCGCTTCACCTCTCAAGCTGGTACAGACCAGTTGAATACCTGTTATTGGAGCGGATTTACGAGCAGACTCAACTCCGGATTATTTTCCAGCGCCTGGTTGCAATGCTCGCAAATGACTTTGACGGTCACTTCACCGCCCGAATTATACGCTATTATATCTCTACGCTCGGCAGGGGTCAAGGAATGGAAGCCCAGCCTTTCTTCGGTTATTGCATCGGAATCAATCCGTCCCAAGAAAGTTCGACAATGTCTGCATACATAATTCACAATCATGTAATGTATATGCCTCCTGAAAGTTTTCTATACCTTTCAGTATGTCCAATAAACTTCCATTTAAGCCCATCCTGCCTGCTCTGGACCTTACTTATTGAATTCTGCCATGGTCCGTTCAAAAGGATGACCCAAGCTGTATTCCAAAGCATCACACGTATCCTCTATCATTCCAGCCAGCAACTCCTTCTCCTTCTTCGGAAAGGTTCCCAGAACATAGTCCACGATGGCATAGCCAGGCTCAGGACGGGAAATGCCCATACGAACCCGATTAAAGGATTGTGTGCCCGTATGCTGGATAATCGACTTGATCCCGTTATGACCACCTGCACTGCCTTGATACCGGAGTCTTATTTTGCCGACCTCTGTATCCAGATCATCATAAATTACGACCAAATCATCTATATTCGCTTTGTAATAGTCCATATAAGCACGCAGAGACTCGCCCGAGAGATTCATATAGGTCATCGGCTTGATCAGCACCGTTTTTACGCCGCCAATATGTCCTTCTCCAATCAACGCCTTGCATTTGCTTTGGTTAATCTGGATGTTATGACGGGCGGCCAGAGCATCCAGCGCCATAAATCCAACATTATGTCTCGTTTTTTCGTACTGGGGACCGGGGTTGCCCAATCCTACAATCCACTTCATAAACCGTGACACCCTCTTTCGAAGTCTTGATTTTTTGGTAAAATAGTTATACTGAACAGGAAGGTGCGTGCTGGTATGCTCAATCAGGGTGATATCCTCTTATATGACAGCCATTTTCTATATCATTTAAAACATTCGGTTCCTGTCCAAGTCTATGACGGGAATGTACATATCCAAATTGGCATCATTGCGCGTTTTAACGAGCATTTTGTCGAAATGGAGGACACGCTATACAATCGTCAGCGCTTCACCTTTATATCCAGACCGGGCTTTTAGCCTGACATGCTGATAGGGGTTACCTTTTCCAGTTGGAAAAGGCAACCCCTTTTTTAATGAGCCAGCGCTTATTCGATTTCAAACAGTTTGCTGATTGACAATTCCTCATGCACACGGATAATGGCTTCTCCCATTAATGGAGCCACAGATAATACCTTCAGCTTGCTTGTCGGATTGGGGTGAACGATCGGAATGGTATCCGTCACGACCACCTCTTTTAACGGTGAATTCTCCAGTCTTTCCATAGCGGGCCCGGAGAGCACGGCATGCGTACAGCACGCATACACATCCGTTACGCCGCCTTCCTTGAGCGCATTCGCACCCAGCACAATGGTTCCCGCTGTATCAATAATGTCATCAATCAGAATAGCGGTTTTACCCTCAATATTTCCGATAATGTTCATTACTTCACTTACGTTTGGCTCAGGACGACGTTTGTCGATAATAGCCAGCGGGGCATTCAGGAAATCCGCTAACTTCCGCGCACGCACAACACCGCCGTGGTCAGGGGAAACGACAACCGGGTTTTCAATCTGCTTCGAACGGAAATACTGGGCCAGAATTGGTGCGCCGAACATGTGATCCACCGGAATATCAAAGAATCCCTGAATTTGCATCGCATGCAAATCCATACTGATTACACGGTGAGCACCCGCTTTTTCAATCAGGTTAGCGACAAGCTTCGCCGTGATCGGATCACGTGAACGTGCTTTCCGATCCTGACGGGCATAGCCGTAATATGGCATAACGACATTAATGCTTTTGGCAGAAGCCCGCTTGAGTGCATCAACCATAACCAGTAACTCCATCAAGTTGTCGTTAACTGGCAGACAAGTCGACTGCACAATGTATACGTGGCAACCGCGCACGCTTTCAGACAGTTTGATTTGAATTTCACCGTCACTAAACGATGTGGTATGGGATTCCCCCATTGGAATTCCGATGTAGTCCGCAATTTGGTGGGCCAACTTCGGATTGGAGTTACAAGTAAATATTTTGAGTTTGGAATCGCAATAAGTCATTTATAGAAACCCTCCGTGCTGATTCATTCATTACAGATCCAACTACTTGCTGATTAAGGTTATTCCGATCTTTTCTTCTTCGCTTTGGCACGCGCGCGGATTTTATCCGCATATCCGGCTTTGTTCTCTTGACGCGGTCTGGCAATGGCCAGATCGTTATCAGGGACAGCATGTGTTACGGTGGAGCCCGCTACGACATAAGCGCCTTTTCCGATCTTAATTGGGGCAATCAGATTCACATTACTGCCAATAAAGGCATCATCTTCAATTTCTGTAATAGATTTATTATACCCATCATAATTAACCGTTATTGCCCCACAACCGATATTAACGTTTGTACCTACCTTGGCATCACCAACATAGCTCAAATGGGACACCTTGGAATGATCACCAATGGTCGCATTTTTTACCTCAACAAAATCACCAATCTTCACATGCTCGCCCAGCTTCGCACCCGGACGCAGATAGGCAAACGGACCCACAGATGTACTGCTACCCACTTCAGCTTCGTTCAACACCGAATGTTTCACCGTTGCGCCCGAATGAATCAGGGTATCCTGAATCTCAGTCTGCGGACCAATCATACAATCTTCACCGATTTGTGTTTGACCTCGCAGCCATGTGTTCGGATACAGCACGGTATCGGAACCAATGGCAACCTCGCTCTCGATGTAGGTAGAGGACGGATCAATGATGGTCACACCGTTCAGCATATGCTTGCGCACAATGCGTTCTCGCATGTATCCCTCAGCCACTGATAAAGCGACCCTGTCGTTCACACCGATAGATTCCGACACATCATTTGTTAAATATGCCTCAACCTTCTCGCCTTCGCCATGCAAAATACCAATGACATCCGTCAGGTAGTATTCCTGCTGTACATTGGTGTTGGTTACTTTGTCCAACGCTGCGAACAGCTTGGCATTATCAAAGCAGTACGTTCCCGTGTTAATTTCCCGAACAGCGTCTTCCCCAGGTGAGCAATCCTTCTGCTCCACGATCTTGAGCACTGCTCTTGCAGCATCACGGATGACCCGGCCGTATCCCTTAGGGTCGTCCAGCTCAGCGGTCAGAATTGTTGCGGCCGCTCCCCGGCTCTCATGTAGCTGCACCAAGCCCTCCAGTGTTTCCGCTGTAATCAGGGGGGTGTCTCCACAGATAACGATGGTCGTACCTTTCTCCTGACCGAGCAAGTCTTTGGCCTGCTTGACAGCATGCCCCGTTCCCAACTGCTCTGCCTGAAGCGCATATTCTGCCGACAGTCCCAAATAAGACTGTACCGCTTCCGCACCGTGACCCACAATCACCACACTGCGGGACACTCCGATGTCACGAACCGTGTCGAGTACATGACCGACCATCGGTTTCCCGCATACCGGATGCAGAACTTTATATAATTTGGATCTCATACGTTTTCCCTGCCCTGCGGCAAGAATGACTGCCAACCTTTCCAACAAGTCCAACCTCCTATCCTGAAAATAACAATTTCCCTTTGGCTAAAACGTTAATTTCCAGATCAGATTTTTGCTTAACTTTTCACAATCCTCCTGAAAAATAACGGCGAACCTTTAGTTAATGGCTATTTTTTCAGGCCAGCTTGTGCTGGACATTCATCCCCGGGATGCATCGCTGCTTGATCCCTGTCTTATGAAAAAGTCGCTTCGGCAGCCCGGATGGCTCCAAGTTGCCTTAAAACTGACTGTTAACTCATTAAAGAATATATCTCATTCCAGACAAAAAGAAAAGAGAGCCACAGTTTGTGGCCCTCTTTTCTTTTGTACCCCAATCTTGCTTTAGACGAATTAAGCGCCTTCTTCAATAGCTACTTCTTCATCCACCGCGGCGCGTTCGTACTCAGTTAGTACAGCAGCCTGAATTTTCTCCCGGGTTCCTGAAGATATCGGATGAGCGATATCGCGAAACTCTCCGTCCGGGGTCCGTTTGCTAGGCATAGCCACGAACATCCCGTTATTACCATCGATAACACGAATGTCATGAACAACAAACTCGTTATCAATTGTAATGGATGCAATCGCCTTCATTCTTCCTTCTGAGTTCACTCGGCGGAGTCTAACATCCGTAATCTGCATGTGTGTTTCACCACCTTTTTCCAAATAGGACTTGGTGTATACATTCCACACAGCATTTCGAATTCCTTCTTTTTTTGGACAAAACGTATCCTAAATTCAGGTAATTTTTTTGAAAAGATTTCTTTTCGACATATTTAGGTATTTTTTGATGAAATGTGACATTTACTGACCTGTAGATTCATCAAAATAATTCCCCAGCTTGACTGTAATTTGCTTGCTTCGAGAATCGACCGCGGTTAGATTCGCCAGTGAAATATAATCGTGCAGCAAGCGTTCTCCATTCTCCACCTCGCCCGATTCTACCAGCACACCTACTCCGGCTACCTCAGCATTAAACTCAGCCAGCAAGTCGACCATCCCCTGAATCGTGCCACCTGCCTTCATAAAATCATCCACGATGAGTACACGCGATTTCTCGCGCATCGCCCGTCTGGACAATGACATCGTATGCAGGCTCTTTTGTGACCCTGAGACGTAATTAATACTCACTGCCGAGCCCTCCGTTACCTGATGATCACGCCGTACGAGGACAACGGGCAAGTTCAGTTGTGCCCCGGTTGCATAGGCAAGCGGAATCCCTTTCGTTTCCACCGTCATGACTACATCAATCTGTCTGTTGGCAAATGCAGTAGCAAATATTTTACCAGCCTCATTCATCATCGCCGGTTGACCCAGCAAATCCGACAGATACAGATATCCTCCGGGTAAGATACGATCCGGCTGCTCCAGCTGTGCACACAGGTCATTCGCAAATGTAAGCGCATGCTGCTTGGACAGTCTTGGGATCAGCTTGACGCCTCCTGCCGCTCCCGCCAACGTCAGAAGCTCACCAATGCCTTCATCCTCAAATACTTCCTTGATAATGGCCAGGTCTTCGCTTATGGACGATTTTGCCGCCCCATAACGATCCGCAAAATGCGTAAGAGGCACCAGCGTATGCGGCCGTGACAGCAAAAATTGTGTCATTTCCACCAATCGTGAGCTTCTTTTAAGTTTTTTCACAACAATTCCTCGCGATCTATTCTTCTCCTGCCGCCCGCTTCGTACAGTAAAAGCACCGGCGGACTGGCCGGCTGCTGGCGGAATGTAAGTGATATAGTAAAATCCGAATATTTAATAGTAAATATATCATCTTCGTACGTATTTGTACAACAAATACCACTAAAATTAGAAATAAAAAACCATAATCAGGTCAGAAGTCGTACTGCGTACACATCCTTGCAGAATCCTCTGAGTCCGTTATAAATGCGCGGTACTTTGGCTTCCTTCGACACCAGCCCGAACACTGTAGGACCACTGCCTGACATTAGCACCCCATCCGCTCCTAATCGAATCATAGAGTTTTTAAGATGCTCCACCTCCGGGTACAGCTTGAGTGTGACATCCTCCAGTACATTCCCGAGCGCATTACATACATCGGTAAAAGAAGCGTTGCGGATCGCTTGCTCCATCTGCCGGGCAGACGGGTGATGCGTGATCTGATCCGCTTTAACGCGTCCGTACACTTCAGCCGTCGATACATTAATCGGCGGCTTCGCGAGAATGACCCAGCATTGGGGTGGATTCGGAAGTGGCCTAAGTAATTCCCCGCGTCCACTCGCTAAAGCCGTACCGCCTGTAATACAGAAGGGCACATCAGAACCAAGCTCAGCGCCCAGTACTCTTAATTCAGCATCCGAAATGCCAAGCTTCCACAGCTTGTTTAGCCCACGCAGCGCTGCCGCGGCATCACTGCTTCCGCCTGCTAACCCTGCGGCTACCGGGATATGCTTGTCCAAATGGATATGCACGCCCGTAGAGACATCATAACGTTCCTTAATCAGACGCGCGGCCTGAAAAGCCAGATTTTTCTCATCTAGCGGTATGTACCCGGCTTGGCTTGAAATGATAATGGTATCACGCGGTAACTCGGACATGGTCAAACGATCAGACAAATCGACCATGGTCATAATCATTTCAACCTCGTGATATCCGTCATCCCGTTTGCGTAATACATCAAGCATTAAATTGATTTTTGCCGGTGCTTTTTCGTATATTTTCAAGGCGTTCACCCACCTTCAACTTTTCCCTCAAGACAGCTTAACATATTATATCAGACTCAGCGTGTCAAGTCATGAGGTTCAAAAAAGCGGAGACCACCCGGTATAATACCGGAGATCCCCGCTTTTTCATCAGTACTACCGAAGCACTAACGATGGCTACGATTTGCGGGAAGCTGCCTGCTCTGCAAGCTGAATGGCCCGCTTCACCATATTGCCCGCATCCTTGGCTTTAATGCCTCCCCAGCCCTCTTCCTTGACCGTATCGTAAAATCCAAGATCCTTAGCCAGCTCATACTTAAGCTCTTCCGACATGACACCTCGTCTTCTCCGACTCATGCGTACGCCTCCTTCGGCAGTGGAATAAGGAAGATCATTCCCGCCTTAGTATGCGCAAAGACGCGATGCTTCATCCTGCCCCATATATACAAAACGGCCCCGTCATTTGGAATGACGAAGCCGCCGTTAAACCTGCAAAGCCGGTATAGATTACATAAAATCAATTAAGGTGTGTCAAAACATTCGACACTTGTATGGGAGTCGGGATCATAGACGGTAACTTCTACCGACTCGGTAAGAATGTCAGCATAGCTGTAGGAGACACGCTTGAACGTTTGTTGCTCCTGATCCAGCTTGACGATAAAAACAGAAGGGTACGTTTCTTCCAAGACACCAGTTCGTTCGACGGTCTTACGGCGTCCGCCGTTAGCCCGCAGCAAAATTTTTTGCCCTACATGTGCGTCGAGACTGCGTTTGATTTCCAACAGCGTATTTTTAGCCATTGCCTAACGACCACCTCTTTCCTTGTCCATTATAACGAATTTTAGAGACAATGTCAAATCAAGCTAAATATTATATCAACCCGAAAAATAAGTTGTCAATTTAATTTTTTGCGAACAGGAATATGCGTATAAAAATGCCAAAAAGCCCCTGTACACAGAGGCTTTTTATCCAGATAAATCCTATTTAACAGGTTCAAACCTTAGATTGCGGAAGGCGTTACTTTAAGAGTCGACAAATTTTCCAGCTTCGGCAAACCGATACGATAACTTCCCCGGGTTTCGATACCACCTACGCCACGGCTGCCACTAATCGTCTGATGAAACAAGTCGCCCATGTTCACTGTATCACGGATCGACGTAAAGGCAGCCTTGGCAGCCACATATACCGGGTCCAGCGCGTGAATCAGTATACGCCCTGGTGAGCTGGCAAAGTTCGCTCCTGCACGCAGCAGCGCTTCAAAATGGGACTGACACGCTCCCGCCACAATCGTCAATGAATCCAGATGACGTTCATATTGTCTCGCTACCTGGATCGCCGCCACAAAATTTTGCGAATTTTTATAGCTTTTCAGGCTATATAAATCATAAGGCTGTGGCTGCTTCAACACCCCGTCATGTCCGGTAATGACTACGATATCCGGGCGAATACGGGGAAGCAGACGATACAACGTGTCGGCCATAGCTGATTCGTGAACATGATGTCCCTCTGCAGGAACGCGAAGCTGCTCATATAAGCTGAGACATTTTTTCAAATAGCCGGGGTCCCCATCCAGATGAAGTACCTTGCCGGGCATTTCAAAATACGTCGACTCCACCGGATCACTCCACTCCCCGATCAAAGCCGCCTGACTGCGGGCTGCTTGCTTCTGTCGTGCCTGCTGCAACAGATTGAGAGACTCATCCGCCTTAATATGGGCCTGCCGTGTCTTCCCGCTAATCTGGTCTGCAGGCACCTTGACCAGATCGTTCACAGGGGAATCGGCAAGAAGCCGAAATTCCGTCCCTTTAATGATCGCTTTATCCCGCTGGATGTCCTCAACGCGAAACGTGACATCTCCGCCATACGATTTTCGAACGACCAAGTCTCCTAAAATCATCACACTGTATCACCCCTCCCATATCGTATGGGTGAATGCACAGTTTGGTTCCTTATCATGCTCAAGAGCTTATACAAACCAGCCACAACCGTGCAAAGCGCAACCAGAGACTCTCTGATTGCTGCTAAGCGATAGCTCGTACGTCAGGTCAGGAAATCCCGGCTTCCAGCAACACAGCGCTCAGACGCGCAAATTCCTCGATACTCAGCGTCTCGCCCCGACGGGAAGGCTCTATGCCTGCCTGAAGCAACAGCGGCTCCAGCGTGTCCCTGTTCTCTTTGGTAAAGAAGCGGCTTTTCAGGTTATTCGAAATGGTCTTGCGACGCTGGGCAAATGAAGCATGTACGACTTCGAAGAAATGCTGCTCGTCCACCACCTCTACCGGAGGCACTTCCCGCACACGCAAACGGATGACCGCCGATTCTACATTCGGCTGGGGAATAAATACCGTATTCGGTACGATGCAGACCAATTCGGGTTCGCTGTAATATTGCACTGCAATACTCAAGCTGCCGTAATCCTTCGTCCCAGGAGACGCTGCCATACGCTCAGCCACTTCCTTTTGAATCATGACGACAATATTCTCCAGAGGGAGCTTGTCCTCCAGCAGCCTCATCAGAATCGGTGTAGTGACGTAGTACGGCAGATTAGCGACGACGCTCACTTTACTGACCCCGGCAAAATCGGAAGCAAACACCTCTCGCAAATCCAGCTTCAGCACATCCCCATGGCGTACCTTCACATGCTCATAAGGGGCCAGCACCTCTTCGAGAATAGGCAAAAGCCGCTGGTCAATTTCGACAGCTGTAACTACCTTGGCCGATTGCGCCAGCTTCTCGGTCAAAGCGCCAATCCCCGGACCGATCTCCAGTGCGCCCTTCGTTTCGTCCAATCCCGCAGCATTCACGATCTTGTTCAGAATATTTTGATCAATCAGAAAGTTTTGTCCCAAGCTCTTCTTGAACGAAAACCCGTGCCGCTGAATAATTTCCTTCGTGCGCCGCGGTGTTGCTATATTTTGAATCCCTGTCATACGGATATCACATTCCTTCACTTTCAATTTGTGCCAGCGCACCGGCAAATTCCTCACGGCTGATCTGGAACACAGCGAGCCGTTTATGTAACTGCTTACCGTTACAGTAACCAATACCCAGCATATTACCCAAAGCCATACGTCGTGCAGCAGCATTCGGGTGGGTGATCAGCCCGGCGTCAATCAGGTCCGCCCAATCAATTAGCGGATCGGCCCCTTCCACCGTCGTATGCACCCGTGCCAGAGCATGTCTGATCGCTTCAGGCGAGGCATTCTCCACGCCAATATCCCCTTTGCGCGTCGCTTCTGCCTCTGGTATAAAGGCCTGCTTGCAGCCAGGCACCTTGGAGGCGATAATTTTGCGGATACGCTCCCCTGCATGATCGGGATCGGTCAAAATAATGACACCCCGCCGCTCCTGCGCCAGCGCAATTTTGCGCAGCGTCATTTTATTAATGGCTGAGCCGCCCGTTTCTATCGTATCCGCTTCGACAGCACGGCGAATAGCGACCGTATCATCCCGACCCTCTACCACGATCACTTCCTTGATCATTTGCGTTTCCCTCCACTGCTACACAGTCAGCTATATTCATCTTTCCCTGCTTTTGAAAACAAAATAAGAAGAGGGTATCCTCTTCTTAGCATGGCATAACTATGATGTTAATACTATCGCATTGCCCTAAACATATACAACACGTTTTTAGTTCATTTCAGGCTTCACGGGTCCAATCACATATACGGTTTTACCGTGCTTGCGACCAAACTGATTGGCTTGACTCAAACTCTCATAATACACATCGATTTTGTGGCCTTTAATTGCGCCACCGGTATCCTCCGCACGGCGGAAGCCCACCCCTTCAATATATACCCACCAGCCGATTGGAATCACACTCGGATCGACAGCGATGGTGCGTCCTTCCGTGACACGCGTGCCGGATGCGGTACGTGTACCGATACCTGGCTCCTGTGACGAATAGGCCGTCATGGAGACGTTTTGTAATACTTTGTTATATTTAAAATTCACACCTGCTTTACGGACAGCATTGTCCGAACTAACCCGTGTTGCCTTAACGGCATCTTCAGGACCGACAGAAGCAGCCAGAACGACCGGTTTTTTCTTCGTTCCTACCGCAATCACCTTATCCACACGATTCTGTGCGACTTCCTTGTTTACCAGCTGCTTGGATACCAATTTTCCGTCATGGTATACCTTTTGAACATGCTGGACCACAACACCCGTTTTACCGCTTTGGATGACCCGATTATCACCTTTATAGAGACTTGGATCGGCCGTTTTGATGACCTGATAAGGTACCTGTTGCTTCTGTTCAACCTGCTGTTTCTTCACACGGATGATTTTTATGTCCATGTTAGACGAAACAGAAGCATCCAGAGCAGGATAAACTTTATCATTTGACGATAATTTATAGCCCGAGGTGCGAATGGCACCCTCTACTGTATTTTCTGTTGTGTACAATTTTTTCGTCTCGTTGGCTAAGGATAATTTGACCTGATTGGCACGTTTGATGACTACGCGATCCCCATCCTGTACTGCTCCGTTCAGCGGCATCGAAACCGTATCATGCGGCTGAAGTGAAATCGAATGCTCTTTGAGCAAATCTTGGAGCTGGGATTGCCGGGTTTCTACCGCAGATGCCTTACCATCGATGACAAAAAAGACCTGTTTTTTAGATTCAGTGTACACCAGAATTGAAATCATAATCGTTAGTGCGATTAGAAAAATAGCAACCAAAGCAGCCTGGCGCACATTTTCTTGCTTCCAACGCAATACGTAAGACATGCTGGATGAGCGTGACTCATGGGTCTCCTCTTTTTGGAAAATGCCCATTTCCTCCGTCCTCCTTACATAGCCCGCCGTCTGGAGTAAGACATAGTTGAGATTGACGTGACTATAACAGATTTTCTACAAGACAAGCCCGTAATGCGACTGTCCTGCACCATGTACCCGTCTTCGCGGCATGCTGTCCTCCCCTGTTTAATCACAGTATGATGACAGATTTTCTTTTATTCACAACAAAAAAAGCCAGAAAAAGAGACTAGAGAGCTCTTTCGTGGCTTCCGGCATGTGCGAATATGCGGAAAAATCATGCACGAGATGGCTTCTCTCTTGTTACGCTTACGGGGTTAGCTGTCGGGTTCGGACGTAGAGAGACGCCCTAGCTTGGGTCAACCGCTCATGGCGGTCGCCTTCGCATTCACCCCGAAGACCCAGAAAGAAATCGAAATACGGCCCCTCCACCTGTTCAATCCCATCCGGGAAAAGAATTTCGGTCGAGCCGGCTGGACGGAAGAGACGTTCCCTTCTTGCCATACGCCGGACGTACTGTAAGCCATATCGGTTCCCCCGTTCCCTGTAAAAGGGACTCAGCGAGACTGGTTCATGAAATGAGCTGTTGATGTTTACACTCAAACAACAATTCACTGAAAAGATGATATCCTGTTTCTATGCATGTTGTAAAGCAGGTTTCAAGTACATTTTTTAAAATATTCGGTTAAAATATTGTAATATTCTCGAGTTTCCTGCAACAAATTCATGATTAGCTTCGTCTATCTCTTTATTTTGATCGATTCCTTCACTTTTTCACTTAATGTCAAATCGTTCCAAGGCATTTTGGGTCGTTATTGACACTAATTCCTCCACCGTAATTCCCTTGATTTGGGCAGCCGCCTCTGCGACCAGTCCCACGTGTGCGGACTCATTTCGCTTCCCGCGGAACGGATGGGGCGTTAGATAGGGAGCGTCCGTTTCAATGAGCAGACGGTCCAGCGGCACCTGTGCGAGTACCTCCTTTGGCTGCTTGGCATTTTTGAACGTTATGGGTCCGCCAAAAGAGAGGTGAAAGCCCATATCCAGCACCATTTTAGCCGTCTCCCAGCTTCCGGAAAAGGAATGCATGACTCCGCCAACCTCACTCGCCTTTTCTTCACGCAAAATCTTAACAATATCTTCATGCGCATCCCGGTTATGGATGACAATTGGCATGTGCAGCTCACGAGCCAGTCCAATCTGGTTGCGTAGCACCCGATGCTGTACATCCTTCGGTGATGTGTCCCAATAATAATCCAGACCAATCTCCCCGATCGCCACGACTTTCTTATGACTGCATAACGATGCAATCCATTCCAAATCCCCCTCCTGCATCGTAATCGCATCCTGTGGGTGCCATCCAATTGCCGCATAAATAAAATCATACGTCTCAGCCAATTTCATCGTGGATGGAATCGTCTCACGATTAAATCCGATATTAATCATGCGGGTTACTCCCGCTTCGACAGCACGTGCTATAACTTCTTCCCGATCTTCGTCAAATTGCGGCGCATCCAGATGGGTATGAGTGTCAAATAAATTCAAAATTCATGTCCCCTTATTTACTTTTATTGGCATATGTTTGTCTATTGTTTGACAAAATAATTCCTTATTTCGGCAGGAAGCTTGTCCTTTACCCCATCCAATTTGTTTTGGGGATAGTACATGTGATATTTACCCCGGTGAATACCGCTAATGGAGCGCACAATTTCCGATACTTCGGAAATTTCTCTCACTTCTCCTTTACGTCCAAGCAGTAAAATCTGGTTGTCCGTCGAGCCACCCTGCCGAAACACATCATAAGGAAGATCCGTCGGAAAATCAATTTCCAGATCATATTCGGGATGTAAACCAACCTGCTTCAGCGCTGTCCGAATGTCGTCAATGGTATCTGTATCCATATTTTCAATCTCTACATATTTATACAGCTTGCGATCCATAAAACGGGCGCTCAAATCGCTTAAAATCTCGTCCTTTTCCTGTTTCCACTGACTGAATACTGTCTGAATCAAAGACTCATCGAGCATCAAATATTGTTCCACCGTAAGCTCTCCCCGAAAGAGATCCGGCAACGGTTCCAGCAGAAAACTAAACTCATATCCGTTTCCAAACAGCTCCTTCGCCCGCTTGAAAATCTTACGCAATAAAATTTCCGAGCTGCGCGTCACAGGATGAAAATAAATTTGCCAATACATCTGATAGCGTGACATCAGATAATCCTCTACCGCATGCATACCTGACTCCTTCACTACAATTCTTCCATTATGAGGACGCAACAGCCGTAAAATACGATCCAGATCAATGGTGCCATAATTGACGCCTGTCGAGTGAGCATCCCGCAGCAGATAATCCATGCGATCCGCATCCAGTGGGCTTGTGATCAGGTTAACGACAATTGGCTTGTCATACGTTTTGGCAATGACCGCAGCCACCTTCGTTGGAAGCTCTTCATCGACTTGCTTCAGCACAGCGTTAATCTCTGTATTCCCCAATACAATCCGGCATGTCCAATCCTCGTGGTTCATATGAAAGGCTTCTTCTATGGAATGGGAAAACGGACCATGCCCCACATCGTGCAACAAAGCCGCACACAGCGCGACTAAACCTTCTTCCTTCGGCCAATCGGAAAATTCGCCGCGTTCAAATTGGGAAATAATACGCCGTGTAATCTCGTACACACCTAGCGAATGCGAAAAACGACTATGCTCCGCTCCATGAAACGTAAGATAAGATGTACCCAACTGCCGAATGCGGCGCAAGCGTTGGAACTCTGGAGTATTGATCAAACGCCATATCACTGTATCCTGAACATGGATATAGTTATGTACCGGGTCCTTAAAAACTTTTTCTTCACTAAGTGGCTGGTGCAAGATATCAGCTCCTTTAATATTCTGAATAATGGATTAAGATACAATAAAATCCTAAACGATCTCCTTCATTCGACATCGTTTGTCGTATTATGTCGAATTATAGATTTTCGACATTTCCAAATCGACAAATGGCTAAAATCATCAATAAAATAAGGTAATACACACACATCATGCTCTTTATTCAAAATATTTTTGCATAATCAAGCTGTTAGCAAATTTTTAAGGTTGACTGTTTTGGGAATCGTTGGTATAGTAAATATCAGAAAAGAGAAAAATTTGTCGAATCATGACACTTATATTATTTTAAAGGCGAGAGGAGCCTGATTTATTATGATGAAATCCACTGGTATTGTAAGAAAAGTTGACGAGCTCGGACGTGTTGTTATTCCAATTGAATTGCGCCGCACATTGGGTATTGGCGAAAAAGACGCTTTGGAAATTTATGTTGATGGCGAACGCATTATGCTCAAAAAATACGAGCCTGCTTGTATCTTCTGCGGCAACGCCGAGAACGTAATTTACTTTAAAGGGAAAATTGTTTGTCAAGATTGCATCTCAGAAATTCCAACACCTGTGACAAACTAAGATTTTTAGTATATAATAGACTCATAAGAGATTGTTAATTCTAACCTTTTTCATATACACTCCTTGTTGCCTTCCACGGTTTGAACCCAACCGTTGGAAGGCCCTTTTTTGTGTAAGGAAGTTTTTATAAAAGAGCGTTATATACATCCCTTTTGGAAATGGAGCGGTCGGTAGCTGTACGCTTCATAGCGTCCTTGCGTGTCAGCCCTTCTGTCTCATAATGCGCAACGTGGGCCTCCAATGATAAGGACTGCCACCATGCCTGTCGCTCCTCTTCCTCTTCTGCTTCGCTTTTCCCTTCAACTACCAGGCAATATTCACCAAGTGGTGGATGCTCCTCCAGTCTGGCAAGACATTGCTCCGCCGTTCCTCGTAACCATTCCTCATGCAGCTTGGTCAACTCACGTGCAAGCACCACTCTGCGTTCTCCCAGTGTTTCCTTCAATACCGTCAACGTCCGCACAATACGATGAGGGGATTCATAAAACAGGATCGTGCCGTGAGATACCTGAAATGACTGTAGCAGCCTCTCCAGATCTTTTTTCTCTCGTGGAGGGAATCCGGCAAATGTAAATCTTTCCGTATCCAGTCCAGAGGCAATCAAAGCTGACAATGCTGCGTTCGCCCCGGGAATGGGAATAACGCTAACATCCGCCTCTAGCGCCAGCTTGACCAGATCCGAACCCGGGTCCGAAATGGCCGGCAGACCTGCATCGCTAACCAGTGCCAAATTTTTTCCTTCTATTATATAACGTATCAACTCAGGCCCACTGGCAGCTTTATTATGTTCATGATAGCTGAATAGCATTTCCGGCGTGATATCAAAATGTGTGAGCAGTTTGCGCGTCTGCCTCGTATCCTCTGCTGCTATAATACTGCACGATTTTAAGGTGTTAATCGCCCTAAAGGTCATATCGTCCAGATTACCAATCGGTGTCGCAACGAGATACAGCTTGCCCCGTTCCTCTCCGCCGGTTATAAAACTTTTTTGCACCGCTGCCTTCACTATAAATCCCCCTTGCTTACTTCTCCATAGATATCCCTTATTTCCTGAGTATAATTCCCATTCTCCTGATATACAATGAGCGGCGGCAACAGACGAACCTCCGGCTTACCATCACATAGCGCCTCGATGAGCACCATATTCGCCTCCATATGAGCCCGTGGGTGGACAAACCGAATCCGTTTCGGCTCCAGTCTGTTGGCACGCATCAGGGTTATAATCTCACCTAGCCGCTGCGGACGATGAACCATGGATACTTTGCCACCGTTACGGACAAGCCGGGTACATGCCTGAATGACCTCCTCCAGCGTACAATGCACCTCATGACGTGCAATCGCTTGATGAGGGTTTAGCTTAATATCGCTACCGTTTAGCGGCATATAGGGGGGATTTACCGTAATTGCATCATATACACCATGTCCCGTGATTTGAACCAACTCACGTAGATCGCCTTCCCGAATCTGAATCGCTGCCTCCAATCCGTTCAGGCTGACGCTGCGTCTAGCCATATCTGCCAAGCGCGGTTGAATTTCAATTCCTTCGATAGCAGCTTTGGTTCGTGTCGTTAGCAGCAGGGGAACAACCCCATTACCTGTACATAGATCCAAAATCTTCCCACGCTGCGGTATACCGGCAAACCGTGCTAGCAAAACCGCGTCCATGGAGAAGCTGAACACCTCATCACTTTGGATAATACGCAAATTATGTGACAATAGATCATCAATTCGTTCAGACTTCTGTTCATTTTCGTACATAGCGCTCTCCCATCTTTTTACCCCAAATCGTTCTAAACCCATACTTCCTTACAAAAAAAGCCGTAGGCACCTTGCTCCTACGGCTTTTTTTTATTTATTCAAAAATGACAGACAGAAAAGGCAATCGCCTTCCGTTCGCAAATGTCCGTAATACACGTTGCATATATGAAATCCTTCATGATACAGCCTTGCCAGATTGTCGTGGCCTTCGCCCACAACCTCACCCGTTTCCTCTTCATCCTTAATGACAATCGGAGGAGAAAGTTTCGGCCTTTTTGCCGCCTTTTCTTCTCTGGAGGTTTCACGTTTGAGTATCTTTCGCACCTGTTCGTTTTCAATCGTTAGTCGTTGATTTTCCTCCAGCAGTTCTTTAACTGCCAGCTTCAATTCACCCAGATCACTATGCAACTGTCCCATTTGGGTTTCCATTTCGTGAATACGCGCAAAAACATTTAATTTATCCAAGTTTCCACCCCGAAGCAACCTAATGGTTTACTTGACGACTACATCGTCCATTGGAAGTTCCTTGACCTTGCTAATCTCAAACAGTTGAACATGTACTGTGCGATGTCCAGCATTTACGCCTACGACCTTGCCTTCTCCGAGAGAGGTGACGACCATCTTGCCAACCTGCGGCAATTCTTCCTTCATGCTCTCGTAGTTATCATGTTCGAACTTGAGACAACACATCAATCTTCCACACAACCCGGAAATCTTCGTCGGATTCAGCGACAAGCTCTGATCCTTCGCCATCTTAATGGATACCGGTTCAAAATCTCCCAGCCACGAAGAGCAACACAGAATACGTCCGCAAGGACCGATCCCGCCCAGCATTTTAGCCTCGTCCCGTACTCCGATCTGCCGCAGCTCAATCCGTGTACGAAAAATACTGGCTAAATCCTTTACAAGCTCCCGAAAATCCACACGGCCCTCTGCCGTAAAATAAAAAATGATCTTATTGCGGTCAAATGTAAATTCCACGTCTACCAGCTTCATTTTAAGGCCATGGTCTTTGATTTTATTTAAACACGTACCAAATGCATCCTTGGCCGCCAGTTTATTCTCTTCTACAACAAGAGCGTCATCATCTCCGGCAATACGGATGACTTTCTTTAAGGGCAGGACAACGTCCGAATCATTGACTTCTTTTTTGCCCACCACAACCTTGCCATATTCGATACCGCGCGCGGTTTCTACAATAACGCAGTTTTCTTTCTCCACCGGAAGGTCCAGCGGATCAAAATAATAAGTCTTGCCCGCCTTCTTGAAACGGACACCCACTACACTATACAAAAATTAACCCCCTTGTATGCCACTAAACCTCATTTGAAGCCGACATGTTACGAATGGCCGCAATTGAAGTCTCACTGTCGCACAAACCGGGAACCTGGCGTCGCGGATTGTGCAGAGTGGAACAAGCGCGCCTTCCTGTTAGCCGGTGATGGAACCGCTTGTATCGGACAACCCAATCAAAAGCTGCTCTACACACAATTGACCATTGACGTGAAAACGGAGCTTCTTCCTGCAATTCGCGGCCAAATCCATATAAGAGACCCATTGTTCCGTGCTGCGGGTGATTGCCAATTTGGAGACGGACTCCAAATGATCTATGAAAACAATGCTTTCGTGCCTTCCGTAACGGAAATGAAGCATATCCTTGAACCACAAATGAAACAGATGAAACAGAATATCCAGGTGTTCAGAAAGTCCAGTTTTAAAAATCTTCTGTTGAGCGAGAATAATGGACGAGCTTCCCCGGCTCATGGACTCCTTCACTAATTGTAACACTACGTTTCTAATTTCTGCAAACCAATTCTGCTGGAGAATTTCTCTACATGATTCCAGTCCCGAGGCAATATGAACCGCCGACCGAACAAGTCCGGCCGTATAGCCTTCCCCGATTAAGGCCTGCATCATCACTTCAGGCTGTAAAGCATGAAAAGGAACCTGCTGCGTCCGTGATTGAATCGTAGGCAGCAATGCCTGTCCATTTTCGGAAATGAGTATACCCACCACTGGAACCTGAGGCTCCTCCAGAAACTTAAGCAGGCTGTTTG
This sequence comes from Paenibacillus sp. NRS-1782, assembly GCF_050467685.1. NCBI lineage: Bacteria > Bacillati > Bacillota > Bacilli > Caryophanales > Paenibacillaceae > Paenibacillus > Paenibacillus sp. NRS-1782. Next base: position 6,129 of record NZ_JBITPH010000038.1, on the reverse strand, counting down.
CAGCTTGCACTGTCATGGTATCCGCCTGCTGGATAATATATACCTTCGGATTGGAGCTTTCCGATTTGTAAGAGAATATGCGCTGAAGTCCGCGAATCTGGTCAATTTTAATTGTAGCTCCATCCGGCTCTACGATAAACAGATCCGGGTGATTTCCATGCTCTACCTTACGACAGGACAGACATTCGCCACATGCATCATCCGTCATTCGCTCACAAAATAATGCCTTGGCAAAGGTCTGCGCCATCTTCATCTGTCCGCTTCCCGGCGGCCCGCTAAATACATAGGCATGGTTGACCGTCTCATTCCGAAGTGCGCTTTGCAGCATTTTTTTAGCTATATCCTGACCCATTATCTTTTGGAAAGACATATTTCCTCACCTATTCTGCTGCTATTTTTCCATATCTCCAACCATTGCCTACATGAATATAGTCAAAAATAATCTGCCAGCATCATCAGCAAGCAGATTATTCCTTCGTGGCGACAGCCCGTTTGTATTCGTTTATGAAAGGGTCTACATTTAAAACGAGAGATTAATCAGCAGCCCTCTAATTTCACCGACTCCTTGCAAAAGCTCAATCTTGCCTTGCTCGGTTTCGAGCAGATCATCTGCCATCTTGAGCAACAGCTCATCCACTTCATCAATCAGCTTATACCGCTTGCTGCGTCCCCGGCGATCCCAGCCCTTTGTGTCCTTCATCGACACGCCACGCCGAACCGTATCCTCCAGGAAGCGTTTCACCAGCATCTTATAAGCCTTCAGCTCACGAATCGTCATCGAGCGCGCCAGACGGTCTCCCTGCATCTGAATTTCTTTGAAGCGACGGTTCAGTTCTTCATGCGAAGCCCGCTCCCCATTTTGCTGCATAACATCGGAAAAGCTCTTAGGCTGAATCGGCTTCGTATTCATTTCATTGGTAGACAACGTACTCTGTAAAGGGCGATAGCCCGGATTTATTTTCATATAAACCTGCTTTCCCCCCGAATACTTCCGCTTTTCCCTTTAATGAACAGCTCAACATGGAACTGGGGGAACATAGCGGCTTTCCAGGGACTGCGCCTTGGCGCTACCGTTATAGTGGATCTGTTCCTCATTCCCATGATACGGGCAAGAAACAGGCAATTCCTCTATCATATCGGCAGAATAGGTCCTTTTGTGTAGATTCAGAAGTGCTCAAAACGGTCTACAGGCATCACGAACACCGTCGCTCCACCCACCTGTACTTCAACAGGCAAAGGCAGATAGGAGTCCGTTGTCCCGCTCATAGGGGTAACGGGTGTGACCAGCTGTTCACGTACCTTGCAACTGCTGCGAATGACATTCATCAACGAGCCCACCTGATTGTCATCGACACCGATCATAAACGTCGTATTCCCTGCTCGCAAAAATCCGCCTGTACTCGCCAGCTTGGTAGCACGGAAATTAGCTTTCACCAGTCCGCTGGATAATCTGTTACTATCCTTATCCTGCACAATCGCAATAATCAGCTTCATCCTGTATTCCTCCTTCAAGCCATATTAGGAACAAGCTAGTCCCTAGCTCAATTTTACCGTATATCCTTCGACAATTACATGCTAAAGTTTTGAATAAACCGCTTTTTCAGCAAATCCTTCAATACTTGCTCTACCTGCTCCGTTGCGGGAGATGCATCGACAATCGTAATTCGCTCCGGAAATTTGCGGGCAAGCTCCAGATACGCCTCTCGTACTTTGTGGTGAAAAGATATACTCTCCATATCGAGGCGATCCATTCCCTCTCCCCGGGACGCATGAATTCTGGCCAATCCCAATTCAGGTTCGATATCCAGATAAAATGTAGCATCCGGTTCCCAATCATCCACCGCAAAACGATTAATCGAAGCCACTTCCTCCATACCGATCCCTCTCGCAAACCCTTGATAGACCAAGCTGCTATCCACAAAACGATCACATAATACGATAGCTCCCTTTTCAATAGCCGGCTTTACCTTCTCTACCAGATGCTGGCGCCTGGCCGCCGCATACAGAAGCGCCTCTGTCCGGGCATCCATACTGGTATGGGCAGGGTCCAAAATGATAGAGCGGATCTTTTCCGAAATTTCGATCCCGCCTGGTTCTCTCGTCGTGACAACTGGATAGCCTTCTTCCTCCATAAACTTGGCCAGCCGTTGAATCATCGTTGTTTTACCGGAGCCGTCTCCCCCCTCCAGCGTAATAAAAATTCCTTTGCGATTCATGCCATTCCCTGCTTTCCAGCCTGAAAAATAAGAGTCACCTACAGGCTCATTTGCTTCTCTTATTCAGTCTTCTTTATTGGTTAAGTCTCCAACATCTAATCTTTATTTTAAACGGAATACCCGAATTGTAAGCAACCTTTCATCTGCTGCCCCTTGCCATTTGGCTCCCAAATCCCGGAGACGTCTCATTCGTTGAGCAATCGGTTCCGTAATCATTTCTCCTGCGTATAGCAGTGGAATACCTGGAGGATACGGGATAATCATTTCCGCAGCCACCCTGCCAGCGGAGTCCTCCACAGATACTACCTCCATCTGATTCGATTGAACTGGTTGAAGTCCAAACTGCACCGGAATAGAGTAAACTGTAGGAATATCATTGTTCCACGTGGAAAAATCCAAATCTGGTCCACATTGCTCCTTCTGCATGGAACCCGGCCCACCAGCCGTCCCCTTAAACCGTATATCATTATTTATATGCACAAGAGCCTGCAACAGGTGATTAGTATCTCTAATCGTGGAGCCTAACGTAAACAATAAAACAACATGTTTTTCGTCACTCATCTCCGGAATACAGCCATACACTTCCAACTCATGCTTTAAGCCAAAGCCATCCAATACACCAAATGCATCGTACAGCACCATTTTAAAAGGGTCATGGGTCGAATAGCCGTCCACCTTCTCTCCATCCCTCTCCAAGCGCTCTGTAATGCCCTCTTGGGCCTCATTCCCCTGAGGCGCTTGCTCAATAGGCTCAACGAGAAGAAAGCGTGGAAGCTGCTTCAGACCTTTTCTAAAAGCATCTGCTGCCGCCAAGCCTTCCGTAAAGGCATTCGCCCCATGAACCGCAATATGCCGCCTTGCCAAATCAAGCGAAGCCATGAGCGGGTACGAAGGGCTGGAGCTTTGCACCATTGCCAGTCGCTGACGAAGCAGCTCCCGGTTGATCCGTCCCCCCTGCACGTGTAGCATGGCTCCCATCGTCATGGCTGGTAGCATCTTATGTGTCGATTGGACGACCACATCAGCCCCACAGGACAAAGCAGAAGCCGGCAAACGGGGATGCAGCCCGTAATGGGCACCATGCGCCTCATCCACCAACAAGGGCACATGGGCCGCATGACAGGCTTTAGCCGTTGCTGTCAGATCATAACCCATCCCATAGTAGTTAGGCAGCGTAATCAATACCCCTTTGGCGGAAGGATAGGCTTTTAATGCGGTCTGTATCGTATCCGTCGATGGAGCAACCGCAAGCCCGCTGGTCGTATCTATTTTCGGCTCCAGAAATACCGCAGCAGCCCCAGACAGCATAAGACCATTCAGGACTGACTTGTGTACGTTTCTCTGTACCAGCAGTAAATCCCCCGGTTTCGTACACACGGTCAAAATCATTGCCAAATTACCGACTGTACTTCCTCCAATCAGCCAAAAGCTGTCCTCTGCACCAAAGCACATCGCCGCCAGCTCCTGGCCCTCACGGATCACATCCTCAGGGTGATGCAAATCGTCCAGTCCGGTAATTTCGGTCGCATCAATAGACATTACTTCTTTCAAGAGAGATGCAATATCTTCATTTTCATATACTTGTCCATTTTTGTGGCCAGGCACATGATAAGAAGCATTGCCTTGAGCCCGGTAACGTAATAGAGCTTCCATTAATGGTGCGTGTGAAGCCTTTTTCCCCATCATTCTGCAATCCTTCCGAAACAAAGCTTTATATCTACCCTATTTTATCGTAAAATCAAGCGGAATCCTACTTTTACTCACAGAAAAAAAAGCCCGTACCGACAGGCCCTGGAATACTAACCCTTTAAAGACTAGCTGACAAAGGATATTATGCATTTTTCTGTACCCAAATTTGCTTTAGTTGATCAATAAAAAAATGATATTTGGCGTCTGTCGCATCCGTGCGCACCATTTCAGCCTCACACGCATCGCAGATAAACTCGGAAACGATAAAGATGCCTTCATGCTTGTGTTGTCCGCATATAATGCAGCGGTGGCCGCCTTGATCATGCATATCCATCCCACCCTTGTTTCTTTTACTATTAGTATGGGCACTTTCTACTATTTTAAACCTTTTCATAGCCCAGCTCGACGATATACTCTATATATATTCCATGTGAGCCCTTATGGTGTTTGTACCCACATGTTTAAAAAACAGCCGTCTATGCCGATATAATAAGAAAAGCTCCTACATATGGATACCCTTTCATTGGAGCCGTTTCATACTTCATTCGTAATAGCTTTTCCCTGTAAGTATAGAATAGGTTGGCTCACACTAGAAGCCGATCATTCTATAGCCTTACCCAAGCAATTTAGTGCTTGTCAGAGCCGCATGAGCGCAGCACCGTCCCTTTTTCCGGGGTGGGCGGTCGAGAAGCCATTTGTGATGCAGTAGATTAATGAAAGGACTGTTTGCATGACAGAGGAAACCGGAACCAAAGCTACCTACTATCACTACAAGCTCATTAAAAAAATCAGTATTCCGCGTCAGCTGATATGGAGTCACATCTCGTTGCCTGTTATTATGCTTCTTTTCCTGCTTCTTGCCTTTTCATGGACTAGCCTGTTTTTGTTTGTTCTAGCTTTCTTCCTGACCTTATGGGTACACTTCGTGATCTCCCGATCTGTACTGTTCATAAGCAAAACATCCTTCCGCAAGCGTTGGGCATTTCACCGCAAGCTGCCGTGGCTGGGTTATATGACAGATCAGTACATAGGCTACGGCCTCTTTCGCCGTGTGCATATACATACACTATGGATCGGCATCTGCTTGTTCGCTGTATTCATTCTCTGGTCTCCGCCAGCCTTTACTGTATCCTTGCTCTTTTGGCATCTGTGGCTTATTGCACCGCGCCTATACATCCTGAGCCGTCTCACAGGCGAAAGGAAAGATGGCATGTTGAAGTTCACCGATGAAGATGCCTCATATTATCAGCAGTAGGCTAGCCATTCATCTATCCATATAGATAGAAGCTTATACCTGATCTGGCATATCTCCCATCTCCCATAAGCTAGAACCCCATATCAAAAAAGGAGCAGCCCTATAAGGTTGTTCCTTTTTATTCCCCTCACCATTCCACACTACCATCTTTAACACTCTAATATACCAATCAATATAAAAAAGGAAGCCCCATCTACTTAACAGCAGTTTTGAGTGCTTCCTTATATCCAGCTTTATCGTTCATTATACACAGCATCTTATCTGCTACATTTGAGGTCGCTTGTGACTTACCTAAAACAGCCCTATATCCGCAGCCCTCTGTATCCAGGCCGAGAACAGTGAATTACTAATTAAGATCTACACTTTTGCTTTTCGCAGCAGCTTTACCATCCTTCGGGACCAATACAGTAAAAGAACCATCATGCACAGACAAGTGCACCATAAGCTTATTTTTCAGAAATACTTTTTGATTATAAGTCGATAGATTCGGTTCTTCCGTCCAGCCCCAGGCTGCAATTTCCTCCAGATAGGGAGCAGGCAAGCTATCACTTTCCTTCAAAGCCGGTAATGCATAGCGTACATAGTCCATGTCTGAGTTACTGCTAGCCCGATCAGTTTTACTCGCTTCTTTAGGGACAGGAAACGTTTTTTCGTTCGCTGCACCCTCAAACGATGTCCAAGAAGGCTCCTCTGTCCCGCACCCGGTAAGGATCGCGACAGCGACACTGAATAGCACTAATAGAGCAAGCCATTTATTTCGCCGCATGATCTTCCCTCCTTACCAGCTTGATTCACTATACAAACCCAATTCAAGAATTTGCATAATTCTGCAAGAATGCAGCGTGTGTATATGGGATTCAGTACCTATATTATACCGGGTTTCCAATAACATTCCGTAACAAAAATGTTACCTTCCTTTTGTAAGAGTATTTTTAAAATATACATACGCAAAAAAGGACCACAATCTCA